>JAUZEU010000187.1 GCA_030838885.1 Bryobacterales bacterium
CTGCTCTGGGGCCGGGACTGCTGACTCAGAGTTCCTATGGCATGCTCGCCGGGAAGGAAGGCGACCCAACTCCTGGCCATGCTGTCACGCTGTGTACTTTCGGCGCGGCGGTAAGTTCTATTGGGCTCGCGGGTTTGGCGATTCTCGTTCTGCCCTGGGCTTTGCCTGTCGTATTTGGGCAGTCGTATCGCGCAGGAGTACTGGCTGGCAGTCTCGGCTTGGCAACGGCAATCGTTCACATGAGCGCGGCGCCGACAGCAGCACGCCTGACAATCGTTTCTTTGCGACTGACCGGCGTGATAAACGCTGTCTGGGCGGTGTTGGTGTTCCTTCTCGCGCCGCTTCTTATTCCCCGTGGCGGGGCTGTGGCCGCGACGGGGATCTACCTGGTGTCACACATGCTTTCGGCCGTATTGGTCTTTGTTGCTCTCGCGAGAATCGAGGGTTTACCGCAAGGTCTTGGCGCATTCGCGTTGGTTACAGGTATTAGCACAGCGGGGCTGGCGTTACTGGCGCTCCTCCGGCAACTTCATCCCGAGTGGGCCCTGTCGCTCGGGACAGGCATTTTTTTGCTGATCGCCGTGTCGCTGGGCGCGCAGGTGCTGATTGGGTTCAAAAACAGATGGCTTCCTGGCGCTGTGTTAATGCGCGGTTTGTAGTTCCGGACTTTCCAGTGTCGTCCTCAATCGCTTAAAACGCTCACCCTCAACCGATGTGGCAGTTGCTTCAAATATCAGCCGCGGTGGATCGCGAATTTCTGGGCGCACTTTCCACTCAGGTCCGCGCGGTCGGCTGGCTTCCGGAAATGAGGACGCTCGACATCTTCGCCCCGGTTGAGCGTGAAGAAAGGCTCCATGATCCGCCCGCGCGTGTGCGCCGGTTTCCGCTGCAGAAAGGCTATAGCCAATGGCCATTTTCACTCATTGCAGATATTGCCGTGAAGCAGACGGCCAGACTGAAGCGCGCTGTTTCCGATCCGGTGCGATCTCCCCTTATCTGCACCACGCCTTACTGGGCTCCGGTCGCTGAGAAGTGGCCTGGCCCAGTGGTTTACTACTTGACCGATCTAATGGCCGCCTACGACGGAGCAAATCGCGATCGGGTCCGATCGCTCGATAAACGCATGTGCCGCGCCGCTAACATGGTCTGCCCAAACTCCAGTCGAATCGCTGGATATCTGCAGATGCAAGCCGCATGCTCTCCAAGCAAGATCGAAGTCCTGCCGAACGCCACGCGGGCCTCAAATGTACTTGGTAGCGCGCCCGCGGAACCGTTTCCCTTGCCGCCCGATCTGGTCGGGCTGAAGCGCCCCGTAGCCGGTGTGATCGGCAACCTGGCTTCCAACATGGACTGGACATTTCTGGAGGAAACCATTGAGCGCACTCCTGACTTTTCCTGGACGTTCGTAGGCCCCATTGACATGGCAATTCGCGACCCTGAGCAAAGGAAAGCACGCGTCCGATTGATGGCCTCGGGCGGCCGTATTCGCTTCACGGGTGGAAAGCCCTATGGACGGTTGAGCGCCTATGCCCGCGCCTTCGACGTTGCTGTTCTGCCGTACTTTCGCCGCGAGCCAACGTTCTCCGGAAGTTCCACAAGATTCTACGAACATCTGGCCGCCTGCCGTCCCATGATCGCCACCTGCGGCTTTGAGGAACTGCTGCGAAAGTCGCCCTTGCTAAAGCTCGTCTCGGGCGCCGCAGAGGCTGCGGAAGCGATGCACCAACTGCAATCGCAGCGTTTCAACGATGGTCTGCTTGAGCTTAGGTGGCGAACCAGCCGCGTTGAAACCTGGGAAGTGCGCGCCTCTCGCATGATTGGGGCACTGAAGGACCGGTTACCAGCCCTGGAACATATGTACTGTCCCCAGGCAAAAGCGGGTCGTTCGCTATGAGACTTCTGTCGTACGTTCACATGCGGAACATAGTGGGCTCCACTGGTGCAGGGCGTGTGGCAAGGCAAATGACGGAGGCGCTTTCCCGGCTGGACGACATCGATCTGCGCGTCCTGGCCGACCCGGAGGATCACAGAAGAGTAGTCGGCGCCACGGGCGGACCCTGGAACACCTTTCGCTACCACTTTCTGCAGAATGAGACGTCGCAGCAACAAGCGCGCTGGTACCTGTTCCGCTCGCCAAGGGCGGAAAGCTATTGGCCGGAAGCCCAGGTGATTTACTGCACTGCCGAATCGTATGTGCCAACCCGGACCGCACGGCTGGTAGTGACGATGCACGACGCGGCTGTGTTTGAAGATGGCGCTCACAAGAAGAACCTCGCCATGTGGAAGCAACGGGTGAAGTGGGGGGCACTGTTTGCAAGGCTGGCAAGTGAAGCGGATTTATTCCACACAGTTTCTCAGTATTCAGCCGACCGCATTGCCCATTATTTCCCTTCGATACGTTCCCGATTACGGGTTGTGCATAACGCAGTAACCGAAAGGTTTTTCGAGCCAATCACTGAGCGCGGACAACGCTATCTGCTTTCGGCCGGTTTGGCCAATAAGAGGTACGTGCTGGCGCCGGGGGGGCTGCACCACCGGAAGAATGCGGATTTGATTCTAAGCGCCTGGCCCAAGATCGCCCAGGCAAATCCGGATGTGTCACTGGTCATTGCCAATCATTGTGACCCGGCATACGAGGCCGGGGGCTCGGCCATGCCACGCGTTCTGATGACCGGGCATGTGGGCGATGACGAACTTTGCGCGCTGTACAAAGCTGCGGACGTCATGTGGTTCCCTTCCCGTTATGAAGGGTTCGGACTGCCCGTTCTGGAAGCGATGGCGTCCGGTACGGCTGTGCTTGCGAGTGACAGTTCGTCGCTGCCGGAAGTAGCGGGCGGTGCCGCGTTGCTGATGCCTCCCTGCGATGCGTCGAAACACGTGGAAGCGATGACCTGGCTGTTGCGCGACGAGAATGCAAGGCGCCAGTTGATTGCGAAGGGCACGGGCAGAGTTGCCTGTTTCCGCTGGTCGAACGCCGCTCGTCAACTGCATTCCGAATTTCTCCAACTAATATGACCGCCGTCAACAGCACGAGCCCGGTGAGGGTTGTGGTAGCGCATCGCGGCGCACGCGATTCGTATCAGACTGCGCGCGCCATGGAAGAAGCGGGCATACTGGAACGCCTGGTTACGGACCTCTACTGGCCTGTCGATACTGTGGAGCGCATCGGTCTGCAAGGTCTCATTCCTGCAGCAGTAAGACGAGCGCTTGGATTGCGGAACAGCGAAGGAGTGCCCTCTGGAAGAACGCGCTCATGCGGTGTGAGCGGCCTGGTGTCCATGGCGCTCGAAAGATCTTCCGTTCCGTTTGCCTGGCGGCAACGCGCCATTCGATGGGCTGACTCCACAATCGGCAGGTGCGCGGGACGCCTTGCCAGCCGCCGCGACTGCGCCATCCTGAGCTACAGCTACTACGCACACAGCGCCTTTACTCATTACTCCGGAAAGAGACCGCGTATTCTCTTCCAGTTGCATCCGCATCCGGAGAGCGTGCGGCGGATCCTGGCGCAGGAACTGGCGGACCATCCCGAGTGCGCAGCCTCATTGCTGAAGGAGTGGGAACTTTCGCTGCCCGCAGAAGATTTTCAGCGCCTTGCCGATGAAACCCGCATGGCAGAGTTGTGGATCGCAGCCTCGTCATTCACAAAGGAGACTCTGGTCGCGAACGGCGCGCCGCGGGATCGGGTTCACGTTGTCCCGTACGGGGTGGATCTCAGCCGGTTTACTCCGGGCAGCAACGTCCATCGCACACCGCATTCCGGTCCGCTGCGATTGCTCTTTGCCGGCACAATCAATCAGCGCAAGGGCATAGCATACCTGGCTCAGGCATTGCAGGTGTTCGGAAAGCAGGACGTCGAACTGCGTGTGTGCGGGCGTGTGGTGGACGACCTCCGGGTGTTTGAACGCTTGGGCTCCCAGGTTCGCATCACTCCCTCTGTGACCAGGGATGAACTGATCGAGGCGTATCGCGAGGCGGATCTGTTCGTGTTTCCATCTGTAGCCGAGGGCTTTGGGCATGTGCTGCTGGAGTCGCTTGCGTGCGGTACGCCGGTGCTCAGCACCACCAGCACCGCAGCGCCGGATCTGATTGACGAAGGCGAGCAGGGCTTTGTGGTTTGCCCGCGTGACCCGTTTGCGCTCGCGAGCCAAATCGAGTGGTGTCTTGCCAACCGGGGCCGCCTGGCAGATATGCGGCAGAGTTGCCGGGAGCGAGCCGAACGATTTACGTGGGCGCGGTTCCGGTCGGGACTCGCTTCAGTACTGCAGAATCACGCGGAGGAGCCGGAAACGGCGCACCACGCCTGTGTTTGAAGTCTTGCTCTGGAGTACATTGGCGGTTTGTTGTCTCGGGATGGTGATTGCATTCGATGGGAGCCGCGATATCTTCCACCCGCTCATGTACATCTGCCCGATGTTTCTTTTTATCTACACATATATGCCAATGCGGCTGCACAGCGCGGGGCAGCTTGCGATCTACTTTGATGATTCGCAACTCGTTTTCATCCAGATGCTGAATCTGCTGGGTGTGATCGCCTTCATCGGAGGCTGTTTGGCCGCGGGCTTCAGGACGGCATCGCCCGGCGAATACTTTGCAGCTCAGGTCTTTGATGGACGCCGACTGCTGATCGGTGGCGCTGTCGCGGGCACCATCGGACTTGTCGCATGGATCATCTCCATCGTGAACGTAGGAGGGTTCGTGAACGCCTTCGATCACTCTTACGGCGGAGGATGGGATTCGAGCGGCTACGTCAGGGACGCCGCGATTCTGTTGCTCATCGGCGTGCTCCTGATACAGGGATCAATGGCTGTATCCGGCCCCGGATCGGGGCCCAGCTTCACGTCTATAACGCTGGCTATAGTTTTCGCGACGCCATGGCTGGTGCAGGCGCTGCTCACATCACGGCGCGGCCCGACTTTTGCCTTTGCCGTGATGGCCGGAGCGAGCTGGTATCTATATCGCAACAGACGGCCGCCGCTGATTTTGGGAACTGTGATGGGCCTCGCCCTCGGTTATTTCATCATCTTTCTGGTGGTAAACCGAAACAACATTCATCTCGGCACGGATCTGGAACTGAGCACGGATGTTACTTCGGTAACCGAAGGCGCAAACACGGGAAATGAGTACATCTATGGCGGCGGCGCCGTGCTCAGCAGCAGAAAGGCGGGTCATTACTACTGGGGAAAACGGTACCTGGCTCAGGTTACAGTGCGTCCCATCCCTTCCGCTATCTGGCCCACTAAGTATGCCGACTTCGGCCTGCCCGAGTTACTGACGAACGCGGGAACAGGCGAGGGCTTCGGAGAAGCGTTGGGTTGGAAGGGCGCGCCCGGTTCAGCACCCGGAGTTATAGCCGACCTATGGCTGGAGTTCTGGTGGTTCTCGGTCCCCGTGCTGGCCCTCATGGGCTGGGGCTACGGACGGGTTTGGTTAAAGGCTGTCACTATGGGCGGACCCTGGCTTTCGCAGTACTGCGTCTTCTTCGCAATTTCCATTTACTTCGTTATGCAAACCATGGAAGCCGTCATTTTCCGGACTATTCAGATGTCGATTCCTATATGGATCACGTGGACATGGGCTGCACGGCGCTATGAGAATGTCGGCTGGGTGCCACGAACGAGATGGGCACGGCCAGCATGATTGCTCTGATATGGATCGATTGGTATCCGTACCATCACGCACGCCTGCGCGCGCTCACTCGGCATCCTCGCATAGGAGCGGGAGTAGCCGGCATTGAGATGGTGGGAAGAAGCGGCGTTCATAAGGGGCTCACATTCCGCGAGGCTGCCGAACCGGCGCTACCAGTGGATACTTTGCTGCCTGCATCGAGCTGGAGTCTCTATACGCAGGCTCGGCTCGGCTTCGCAGTCTGGAAGAAGCTGAGCCGGTTGAATCCCGGCACCGTCTTCGTGCCTGGTTATTACACCGTGCCGGCGTTCGCGGCAGCAGTCTGGGCGAGACTTCACCGGCGCAAAACAGTGCTGATGACGGAAAGCACCCAGCAGGATCACCGTCGCAGTGGATGTAAAGAGGCTGTCAAAAGCTTTCTGATTCGCCATCTGTTCGATTACGCAATCGCGGGCGGAAAACCCCACGTTCGTTATCTCCTCGCTTTGGGATTCTCTGAAGAGCGAATCCGGCGGAATTACGACGTAGTGGATAACGAGTTCTTCTCGGAAGCTGCGACTCTGTGCCGGCAATCCGGGGCTCGCGCCCACTCGCCCTACTTCCTGTACGTGGGCCGGCTCGCAGAAGAAAAGAATGTCGCCGGGCTGATTGAGTCGTATGCGTTGTACAGAATGGCCGGGGGCTCCTGGCCCCTGGTGATCGTCGGGTCGGGACCTTTGGAGCGCGAGTTGAAAGCTCAGGCTGCATGTACCGGCTTCGGGCAGGATATCCGTTTCGAAGGAATGAGGAGCAGCCGCGAACTCCCCCACTACTACGCGTTTGCAGGCTGCTTCGTTCTTCCCAGCCTGCGGGAACCGTGGGGGCTCGTAGTCAATGAAGCAATGGCTTCGGCGATTCCGGTGATGGTTTCCAGTCGGTGCGGTTGCGCCGAAGATCTGGTGGAAGATGGCGCGAACGGGTTCCTGTTTAATCCTGCTGTGTGCGGCCAGCTAACTAAATGCATGATGACAGTCACTTCCCTGCCCACCCCGGATCGTGAGCGCATGGGGCAGCGGTCATACGAGATTATCTCCCGCTTCTCACCTGACGTGTGGGCCGAACAAGTACTGGAGATCAGTTCCGCCGCATAAGCCGTCAAGGCTGTCATTTCACGCCGACACCAAGTCTTCCCAATGCCTTTTATCAGCAGCGCGAGTGAGTTGTCCTGGCTAAACGTCGCCTCACATCTCGACCCCAGATTCGGCGGAATTGCGAAGATGCTGCCCGAGTTTTGTGCCGCCGTCAGCGACAGCGGCCGATGCACAGCTTCGCTGCTTGGGTTCTGTGAGGAAGGTGAGCGAAGTTCGTTATGCGGGCAGGCGTTCATAGCCGCCGAGACGATATCCCCAGGCAAGTTCGCGTGGCTGACAGGAGCGCGCCGCAAGCTGCTTTCCGGAAAACTTGCCGGATTCGATGGCGTGCATATACATGGCCTCTGGGAAGAGCACACATTCGCAGCAGTTCGCGCCGCGCGAACTGCCGGTAAGCCTTATATCGTATCCGCGCACGGAATGCTGGAGCCCTGGGCTCTTCGAAATAAGCGCTGGAAAAAGGTGATCTATTCGTGGCTGACAGAACGTCAGAACCTGAGTGGCGCCGCGTGCCTGCACGCGCTGACCGAAGCCGAGGCAAAGGACTACCGGCGGTACGGCGTTAAGGTGCCCATCGCGATTATTCCGAATGGAGTGCACGTAAACGAAGGCGCAACCCAGGAGCCGTTCCTCGAAGCGTTTCCCGCCCTCAGAGGCCAACGACTGGTTCTGTTCCTCGGAAGGGTTCACCACAAGAAAGGGCTCGATCTGCTTGTGGATGCCTGGAAAACAGTGGCAGCGGGGACGGCTGACGCGCATCTGGTGATTGCGGGGCCGGATTTCGAAAACACGAGAGCGTGCATAGAACGACGCATACAGGAGTTGGGCATCGGGGCCTCAGTCACATTCACGGGAATGCTGCAGAGCGGGTTAAAGTGGAGTGCTCTCGCGGCTTGTGAGCTGTTCGTTTTACCGTCCTATTCCGAGGGACTGAGCGTGTCCGTTCTGGAGGCGCTCGGGATGCAAAAGCCGGTGATTGTCACCGACGCATGCAACATTTCCGAAGTGCGGGAGCGAGGCTGTGGCTGGGTAACAACACCCGAGGTAACGCCGATCGCCGCAGCGCTGCACGAATTCCTCCGAACGCCTCGCACTGTGGCGAGCGAAATGGGCCGGCGCGGGGGCACTCTCGTGAAAGAGCGCTTTAGCTGGGACACGATTGGAACGCAGACTCGCGCTGTATATCGCTGGGTGGCGGGCGGAGCGAAGCCCCTGGGTGTCCGTATGGTCTGGGAGTAAGTCAATGAGCGTAAGACTTGCAAGTTTCCGTAACGACTGGTACAGCCCGGGACGTTCGCGCCTGTGGCAGGCTGTTTGGTTCGTACTGGGTTGCCCGCTTATGAAATGCGGAGTGATGCCCTTCTCCGGCTTTCGCGTATCGCTGCTGCGCCTGTTCGGAGCGCAGGTCGGTCAGGGGGTGGTCATCAAGCCCGGAGTCCGCGTAAAAAATCCGTGGCGGCTCACCGTCGGAAATGACTGCTGGATAGGCGAGGATTGCTGGATCGATAACATCGGTGACGTAGTCATTAGTGACGATGTGTGCCTCTCCCAGGGCGCATACCTTTGCACAGGCAATCATGACTGGTCAGACACCTCATTTGGTTTGATCGTCAAACCAATTCGCCTTGAGCGAGGGTCATGGGTGGGAGCGCGCGCATTGATAGCGCCCGGTGTCTCTCTTGGTCAGTGTGCGGTAGCAGCAGCGGGCAGCGTGGTGCAAAAGAGTGTGCCCGCCTTCGAAATTCACAGCGGCAACCCAGCCGCATTCGTAAGGCGCCGCAAGTTCTCTGTCGTACACGACAAACAGGTGGCAGCTTCAGATCTGACACTTGACAAGGTTGCCTCAAGCAGGGCTTGACCTGCGGGCTACCCTTCATCACGAGCATTAGATGTGCAGTTCTCTTCAGATTTCGTTGCACGCTCTGTGAGCGCCTCACGAAGTCAGTGCTGTCCAGCGGCTTTCAATCACGAGGTATTGCTTTGATCTTCGGCCTTTCGCGTACCCCATCCACAACAGCACCCCCGCATCGGACCATGACGGCTGGTCAGAGGGCAGGTGCTGAGCAGGGCGCACCCACCCCGCTCAGCATCCTGATTCTCAACCAGGCGTTTTACCCGGACGTTGTGTCCACCGCGCAGCATGCTTCTGAACTTGCCACGGCACTCTCAGAGCGGGGCCACAAAGTAACTGCGGTCTGCAGCGCACGCCGCTACGATGATCCGGCCGTGAACTATATTTCACGAGAAACCTGGGAAGGGGTGATGATCCGGAGAATCTGGTCCAGCGGATTTGGCAAGAAGGCGCGCTGGCGCAGAGCGGCTGACTTCGGAACCTACCTGCTGAATTGCGTCTGGCAGGTTCTCCTTATTCCCCGGCATGACGTGGTGATTGCACTAACCAGCCCGCCGATGATTTCCTTTGTTGCTGCGCTGCTGGTCAGACTCAAAGGGGGCAAACTCATATTCTGGGCGATGGATTTGAATCCTGATGAAGCAATAGCAGCCGGGTGGCTATCGCCGGATTCGCTGAGTTGGCGCATTTTGAACGGAATGCTTGTGTACAGTATCCATGCCTCGATAAAGATAATTGCGCTCGATCGCTTTATGGCAGCGCGCCTTCGCGACAAAGGCGCGCACTGGGACAAAGTGGAAATCCTTCCACCGTGGTCGCACAGCCGTGAGGTGTTCAATGACGCAGAGGGCCGAAGGAAGTTCCGTGCCACTCATGGCCTTGACGATAAGTTCGTCGTTATGTATTCGGGTAATCACAGCCCGTGCCATCCACTTACAACTCTGCTGAATGCCGCTTTGGAACTCAGAGAAGAAACCGGTATCGTATTTACTTTTGTTGGTGGGGGAAGCGAATTCCAAGGCGTTCGGGACTTCGCCGCCAGGCACACTCTTAGTAATATTCGGACGGTCCCCTACCAGCCGCTTGAGGAACTCTCTGCATCTCTCTCCGCCGCCGACCTTCACACGGTGGTTATGGGTGATCCCTTCGTGGGAATGGTTCACCCGTGCAAAATCTACAACATTCTCACTCTCGGCACGCCGGTGCTCTACATTGGCCCGGGAGAAAGTCACATTGCCGATATGGGCGAGAGTGCGCCTTCTTCGAACTGGTTTTACGAAGCCAGGCACGATGACCTTCGGGGCGTAGTCGAAAGCATTCGGGAAGCGCGCGCGTCTCATTCCCTTGAGATCAGTGATGAAAAGCTACTTGCAGAGCGCTTCTCAAGGGACGCACTTGTCGATCCCCACGTTAAGATCATCGAATCTGCCGGGCAGCTTTCACCCGCATTGGCGCCTGCGGAAGGCGGGCGGCGAATGAATGCCGCAGTATAAGTATTAGTTCCGGTATAAGAACCATCCATGGGTGCCCTTCCACACAGGCGAGCCAAAGCCCGGTACCGGCTCGTGAAGCAGTATGCCGGAATTTCCTGAGGCCCGAAAGTGTTGGAGAGCTTCAGCGATCGTGTAATCCGAAGGACTCAGGCGCTCCGCAACAATGCCATGGATAGTGGCAGGGTCGAAGTAGAAGTAAAGCGGTGCCGCCGACGGCGCGCTTGCAGAGGATGCAGCGGATAAACGGGCGTCAAGCGCCTGTTCGTCCTCGGTGAAGTTCGTCATCAGGACCTTGGCTGCGTCACCCGGAATGCCGCGCAGACGCAGGAATCGCAACAACCCGGAATGATCCTGGAGCTGAGCAGTGGCCCTGTCATACATACGTTGATAGACAGCGTTTGGAATTGGAATCCGATAGAGATACAGCGCTTCCTGAGGCAGGTAGAGCGCGGCACCGGAAAGCGCGCGTGCCGCGTTGATTCCTTGCGCGAGTTCGTCAGGCCTTCGCAACCCGGCTTCTGCATATGCACTCTCAATGAACATTGCGGTGCAGCCTAATGAGAATAGACCAACAAGCGCCAGATGAATTGAACGGGGGAATTGATCCCGTCGCAAAGCAACAGTGGTCATGATTGCAATGCAGGGCAACAACGGCAGGAAATATCGGGGGAAGATGTCATTACCCGAGGACAGCAGCGGCAGAGCGACAGCCGCGGTCGACAAAACAGCAGCGGTCGCAGGTCCTTTTTGGCGGGAAATGGTTGCAACTACCAGACACGCGATGAACGAAGCACAGGTCAGAACAAACAGAGACGGGCCCAGGCCTTCCAGGGCTGCCTTCAGGAACATGGTGAGATTCAGAACGGCCTGCGGCCGAACGTGCCCAAGCAAAGCCTTGGCAAACCGTATCGGCTCAGTCCATACGTACGGGCACCAGAAAAGGAATCCCACGGCGGTGACAAGAAGAAAGCGGGCTACACTTCGTAGACGTGCCCGGACGGGTTCTACATCACCCAACATGATGAGCAGCACCGGCAATACGATTAGCGCCGCAGTGGTAATCCGCGCGGCAAGGGCACCCGCAAACAGAACGCCCGCGGTGATTACACCGCGGGTACGGTATCGGAGCACAACCAGTACGGCCGCAAGAACAAAAGTGATAGCGACGCCTTCACCCATGGCCATCGCAGATTGCTGCGTGAATACGGGCGCAAATGCCACCAGCGCAGAACACAACAGAGCGGCTGTTATCGATTCATTCAGCGCGGAGGAGATCAGAAATGCGAGCACGGGTGCCGCGCTGGCTATGACTGCAACCAACGCTCGAAGAAGCACAACGCTGTGGACGGGATTGGCGTAGGCTTTCGCAATGTATGCCGAGAAATGTGCGACTTCTCCAGTCATACCGCCACCGAGGCTGCCATGTACGAGAAAGTCCACAGCAATAACTGGCAGCATCAGCATTTGAAGAATGCTTCCCGGCCATTGCAGCGAGGTTGATGGAACGCCAAGAAACCTGTCCACGCAGGAAAGGGTCATCTCTAACTCGTCTATGTTATAAAACAGCCCGGCAGGCGGCCATGCTACGAGCACAGCGCGGCAGATTAGTACAGCGACATAGATACACACACATATAAGAAACAACCTGGTCGATTTAGTAGTCACGCTCTCACTTAATTTACTATCGTTTCTCTAAAACGCCGAACCGGTGACATGTTATTTCGTACTAGTTCATGATTGTTCCCCACACCGGCTTTGCCGTTGGTTCTAAACAGTTGTTACAGGTGGAAGGTGCGATGACGTTGCTGCTGGTACTGGCCGCGATGTTCTTTCCGCTTTTTGCGAATAGTTGGTTCAACTGGCTGGAGCTGCGCTTTGGCGTGCTGGCTCACAAAACGAAAACATGTGTTCTGATATCTGGGCTGTCAGTGTTGCTCATCAGGGGTGTACTTTCCCCTTTGCTGCCGGTCCGTGTGCCGCAGGTTCACGATGAGTTCAGCTATTTGCTGGCGGCACAAACATTCTTAGCGGGCAGGCTGACAAATCCGCCACATCCTATGTGGATTCATTTTGAGAGTCTCCACATTATCCAGCAGCCCACATATATGTCCATGTATCCACCCGCACAGGGGTTGACGCTTGCAATGGGAATGCTTCTTGGCGGCGGCGCATGGCTGGGCGTTGGACTGAGTATCGCGTTCATGTGCGCTGCGATTTGCTGGATGCTGCAGGGCTGGTTCCCACCAGAGTGGGCTCTCTGGGGTGTATCGATCGTGATCATGCGGCTCGCAGTCTTCAATTACTGGGCGAACACTTACTGGGGTGGCGCGGTCGCAGCTGCGGCGGGCGCGCTTGTTCTTGGCGCTCTGCCACGTATTATCCGGACGCCGCGAATCGGATATACGCTTCTGCTTGGCCTCGGCGTGGTCCTCCTCGCCAACAGCCGGCCGTATGAGGGACTCATCCTGTGCATCCCGTGCGGCATCGTACTCATGGCGTGGATGGTGCGCGATCAGCGATGGCGGAATCCCCTGTATCTGCGAACATTTGTATTACCCCTGTTTCTGGTGCTGGCAATCTCGGGCTTAATGATGGGCTATTACTTTTGGCGTGTCACTGGCAGCCCCTGGCGAATGCCCTACTCAGTGAACCAGGCGACTTACGCCACCACTAATCCATTCTTTTGGCAACACCTCCGGCCCAGACATGTGTATCGGCACAAAGTCATGCGCGATTACTATGAGCGCTGGGAACTCGCGTCCTACACACGACTGGCAAGTTATCGGAACCGGCTCAAAGAAGTAGCAGCGAAAATGCGTGATTTGTGGCAGTTTTTTCTCGGTCCCGTGCTCTCGGTTCCGCTGGTGATGTTGCCAGCGGCAGTTTACGACCGCCATGGCCGGTTCCTCATCGCGACGTGCGCCGTGATGCTCGCCGGGCTTGCACCTGTGTTCTGGTTGACGGTGCCGCACTATGCCGCGCCGATGACGGCGGCCGTGTACGGTGTGGTTGTGCTGTGTGCGCGCTATCTGCGGGGAGGACGATGGAGGTCCCGTCCGTCTGGTCGCTTCCTTGTTCGGGCGGTGCCGCTAATGTGTTTTGCAGGTCTGGTGTTGCGAGCAGCCGCGCCTTCATTCTTTGAAATGGACTATGGGTCGTACTCATGGTGTTGTGTCGGCCCGGGCAACGTGGAGCGCGCCCGTATCGAACGGGATCTCAAAGCGACGGGCGTCCCGAACCTTGTGGTCGTCCGATATGGTCCGGATCACCGAGTGGGCGACGAATGGGTTTATAACGATGCCAATATTGACGCTTCTCCGGTTGTTTGGGCCCGTGAGATGACACCTTCCGAGGATCGTCGTCTTGCGGCTTACTTCAACCACCGCCAGATATGGCTGCTGGAGCCCGATCTCTTACCTCCACGCCTCACGCGCTGGGAGCCAGCAACCACAGAGCTAGAGCAAACGAGCAATCAAAGGAACAAATGAGCAAACGATACGCAATCATTATGGGTGCAGGTCCCGCCGGACTCACTACCGCCCACGAACTTTTGGCGAGAACCGATATCATTCCCATCGTTCTCGAAAAGAGCGACTACATGGGGGGGATTTCCCGGACGCTGAATTACAAGGGCAACCGCATGGACATCGGCGGTCATCGCTTCTTCTCGAAGTCGGACCGGGTGATGAAATGGTGGCTCGACGTGCTGCCGATCGAGAATACGGGCAGTGACGATCATTCCATCACGTATCAACGAGAAACGCGCAGCGTATCTGCCACCCGGAACGGCCCCGATCCGGACAAGGTTGATGAGGTAATGCTGGTACGTAAGCGCAAGTCGAGAATCTACTTCCTGCGTAAGTTCTTCGAATACCCGATTACTCTCAGCAAAGACACGTTGTCAAAACTCGGCATAGCGCGTACTGCCCGAATCGGCGTCAGTTACGCGCGCAGTGCGGCATTCCCGATTCGGAACGTGAAGAGCCTGGAACAGTTCTTTATCAATCGTTTCGGCAAGGAACTTTATCTGACGTTCTTTAAGTCCTATACAGAGAAGGTCTGGGGCGTACCCTGTAACGAAATCAGTGCCGAGTGGGGAGAACAGCGAATCAAGGGGCTGTCGGTCGCATCCACGATATGGCACATAGTGCGGAAGTCCTTTTCATCGCGCTCCGATATTGCGCAGAAGAAGACAGAGACGTCGCTAATCGAGAAGTTCTTGTATCCGAAGTATGGACCGGGCCAGATGTGGGAGGAAGTCGCTCGGCGGGTGGAAGCCGGGGGCGGCAGCATCCTGAAAGGAATTGAAGTAACGGGTATTGACGTCGAGGGTGGCCGTATCGCATCCATCACGGCAGTCGATTCAGCAACGGGCGAGCCGCGCAAGTTCGAGGGTGACTTCTTCTTTTCCACGCTGCCAGTCAAAGAGTTGATTCGCTCGATGCATCCCGAGGTTCCGACCGGCATTTCCGAGATCAGCGAAGGCCTGATGTATCGGGACTTCATCACAGTAGGCCTTTTGGTGAACAAGCTGAAGGTCTCCGATGGAGATGGCAGCAGAGTCGGCCAGCTCATTGCCGATAACTGGATCTATATCCAGGAGCCCGATGTCGTCGCAGGTCGCCTTCAGATTTTCAATAACTGGAGCCCCTACATGGTTGCAGACCGTGAAAAAGTGTGGCTGGGTGTCGAATACTTCTGCAACGATACGGACGAACTGTGGCGTATGCCGGATGCCGATATGGCGAAATTGGCGGCTGAAGAACTGGACAGGATCGGAATTATTGACAAAAACGATCTGCTGGACTCCACCGTGTTCCGGATGCCAAAAACTTATCCGGCTTACTTTGGTACTTATGACCGGTTTGACACTCTCCGGGAATACATTGACGGCTTCGAGAATCTGTTCTTAATTGGTCGCAATGGCATGCATAAGTACAACAACCAGGACCACTCCATGCTGACCGCCATGATCGCCGTGGATAACATCGCGGAAGGGCGGACATGCAAGAAGAACATCTGGTCGGTCAATACCGAAATGGATTACCACGAAGAAAAGACGCCTGCCCGTACAAGTACTTCGACAGGCGGAGGTTACCCGGCCGACCGTGCCATGCCGCAGGAAGTGTCCACTCGCGGCTGAGGAGCGTTTCTGTTTAACATTGCAGGGAAGATTGTTTACTGGTCAGGTATTCAGGCTGCGCGTTTTTTTGGTACTAAGTTACTGCAACTGGAGTGGTGCATCGCTATCCTGGCCGCCGTTTTCGTAATATCCCGCCTGCCCGTGCCTGTCGGGCTCGTGGCTGAGTTTCAGAGGTGGCTTTCGTCTCTTGCACGACGACGCGCCGCAGCTGTCGTCGTATGCGGCGCGTTACCTATGGTTATTCGCGCCATCCTCTTACCGGTTGTGCCGGTTCTTCCGCCAAGTGTTCACGACGAATTCAGCGAACTTCTGCTGGCGGACACTCTGGCGTCCGGCAGGCTGACCAATCCGACCCACCCTTTGTGGCAGCACTTCGAAACAATCCATGTAATACAACGACCGAGTTACAACTCGATGTATCAGCCAGCATTGGGCGCCTTCCTCGCGCTGGGCCAGAAGGTAACCGGAAATCCCTGGGTCGGCGTATGGTTGTGCACGGGCCTGATGTGCGCGGCAATCTGCTGGATGCTGCAAGGCTGGCTGCCCCCCGTCTGGGCGCTCGTTGGCGGCCTCCTTGCAGTGTTCACGATCGGGATTCCAGGCTACTGGATGAACAGTTACTTCGGGGGACCGGTTCCTGCTCTGGGGGGCGCTCTCGCAATGGGAGCGCTGGGCCGCCTGATCCGGTCGGCGCCATCACCCCTGAGCGGGCTGGCCATGGGTGCAGGCTTCGCGTTGCTGCTTGGAAGCCGTCCGTTCGAGGGTGGAGCCCTGGGCGTGGTCACGGCCGTCGTCCTCCTGAGTTCCTGGTGGAGGCAGCACGTCCTTTGGCAAAGGCTAAAGCCAGCCGTGCTCTTGCCCTTCCTGGTGGTGATGCTGCCGGCACTCGCTTTCACGGGATATTACTCGTGGCGCGTCACGACCAATCCACTAAAGATGCCGTATGAGGTGAATCGTGAGACCTACGGCTGGCCGGAGAATCTCGCCATACTCCCGCCCGTGCGCGTGGCGTACCGTCACACTTCCATGAAAGCGATGCACCGAGAGGAACTTGCCCATCGGCAGGTCTATGCGAAGTTCGGAAGGATTGTCGATACTCTTTTTCACCGCGCCTTTACGGCCTGGGAATTCTACATCGGCCCGGTGCTGACTGCGCCTCTGTTGTTACTTCCTCTCGTCATCCAGGATCGCCGGACCAGAGTTCCCGCTCTCATCGTACTGTTCATGTGCGCGCTCAACCTGCTGCAATTAATGCTCTATCCGCAGCACATATCCGCGATCGCCAGTCTGATCTTTCTTCTCCTGACGCAGGGGCTCAGGCCTCTGTGGGTGGCGTTGGTCAGGTGGCGACCGGCCATTGAGCCGCGCTTTGCAGTAGCGCTGAGTCTGGCCGTACTGATGGCTTCAGGCGTAAGGTTGCTTGCGGAGCCGCTCGGAACCGATCCCACTTTCTGGGAAGTTCCCCGTCAGGGCCACCGCGACTATCGTGCCGCGGTCGTTTCAAAGCTGACCGGAAGAAGCCGCCCCCAATTGGTAGTCGTTCGCTACCGGAAAGATCATAATCCGCATCAGGAGTGGATCTATAACCGGGCAGATATCGACGGGAGCAAGATCGTGTGGGCACATGAGATGGACCCTGCGAGTAATCGGGCCTTGCTCCGGTATTTTGTCGGCCGGGAGACGTGGCTGCTGGAGGCTGACGAGCAGCCTCCTCGCCTTGTTCAGTACCCGCAAACCTGCCAGCTTCCATGATGACTCAAAGACATATGAAAACTCTCCTCGTTACCGGAGGAGCAGGCTTTTTGGGAAGCCTGCTCCTGAAACGCCTAACTGACGACGGCCATCAATGCATCAGTATTGACCTTCATCCGCACGAGTTCACTCATCCATTCCTGACCACGGTACAGGGCGATATTCGCGATGAGGCAACCCTCGATCAGATATTCTCCCGATATAAGTTCGACGGGATATTGCACTGCGCGGCGATCCTGGCCCATGGCGTCAAGGACCAGACGTTTCTCTGGACGTCCAATGTAGACGGAACAAGGCGAGTTGCCGATGCCGCTATCCGCTACGGCGTGCCCCGCCTGGTCTTCACCTCTTCGAACTGCCTTTGGGGTGAGAGTCTGGGCAGACCGGTCGGCGAGCACGAGGCGCCAAACCCCGTGGAACTTTACGGGCACTCGAAACTCGAGGGCGAGAAGATCCTTATGGAGCGGCGAGGCGAACTGGATTCGATCATCCTCCGCTGCCCCACCATTATCGACTCCGGCCGCCTTGGATTACTCACCATTCTTTTCGAATTTATCGACGAAGGCAGGAGAGTATGGACGGTCGGAGGCGGCCGTAATAAGTACCAATTCATCTACGCGCAGGATCTGGTGGACGCCTGCCTTCGTTGCCTAGATCACGATCGCACTGATACTTTCCATGTTGGTTCGGATAACGTGAAATCCATTCGCGACGTGTATGCCCATGTGATCCGTAAAGCGGGAAGCAGATCCACAATTGGCGCACTGCCAGAGCAACCGGCACTGTTTGCCATGAGGGTGGCCCATTCCCTCAGGATCTCGCCGCTGGGACCGTATCATTACAAAATGATCGCCGAGGATTTCAGCTTTGATACCAATAAAATCAAAGGCGTTCTCGGATGGCGGCCCACCCTGACCAACGAGGAGATGCTCTGGCGCGCTTACGAGTACTATTCAGATAATCGCCGTGAAATCGAAGCCCGAAAAGACGTCTCGGCGCACCGGAAGGCCGCCAACATGGGAGTGATTCGCCTGCTTAAGTGGGTCTCATAGTTTGCGGACTCACAGTTTGTTCCATGAGACGACAGCAGTTGCGTTGAGTACTCCCTGGTAATACTCAACTGTAACCAGGTGGGGGCCCCGAGTTAGGGCGGCGGTGGTCGAATAATTTGCAGGCCATTGGTCCCGCCATCCATCCAGGATGAGTTGCCCATCCAGGTAGACTCGCGTGCCGTCATCAGTCAGGGCATTGAAGCGGTAGCCTGCCGCTTCAAAATCGAACGTACCCTGCCACCGGGCTGAATAGTGCTCATGGTTGATGGAAGGGTCAGGCGGGTTATTTCCCCAATTGAAATTCACTTGCGGGTCAGTGCGAACCAGCCGGAGATTGCTCAGCGTCTGATCGCCGTAGTAACATCCTGTGAATGCCCCTGCCGCCGGCGCCGGACAGGTGGCGCCCGCACCCAACCTGTACCAGTTGAAGACGGCCGTGGCGCTCAGAATCCCCTGGTAGTAATCCACCCTAATCACGTGAGAGCCTGCGCTGAGCGCCTTCACTACTGTGTACGTTGTTGGCCACTGATCCCTCCAGCCATCCAGGATGACCTGCCCGTCAACGTAGACCTTTATGCCATCATCAGCCGTCGCTGTGAACTGGTATTCGGCGGCCTCAAAGTTAAAAGCACCCTGCCATCGCACCGAGAAGTGCTCGTGAACCATTGAGGGATCGGGCGCCGCATTGCCCCAGTTGAAGTTAATCTGACTATCGTTTCGGACGACCTGCAGATTGTTGAAGCTCTGGTCTCCGTAGTAGCAGCCAGTATAGGTGCCCACGCCTGGATCGGGACATACAGCTGCAAGAGTATTGTTCACATTGACTGACACTGCGGTCGACGATGTTGTATTCCCTGCGGCGTCTCTCGCCACTGCGGAAATAACGTGAGCGCCGTTCGACAGCCTCTTCGTATCCAGCAACATGGTGTAGGGTGCCGCTGTCAGTTCTGCCCCTGAGTTGACCCCATCCACTTTGAACTGAACCCCCGCAACGCCAACGTTATCCGAAGCACTGGCCGACAGGTTCACCGTACCTGACAGCGTGCTGCCGCTCAACGGAGCCGTCAGGGCAACCGACGGTGCCGTGGTGTCAGCATTCCGCCCGTAAATGCTCGCAATCTTCGCGTTGGCGGGTTCGTTCCACCAGGACCGGTACATCAGGATGTCGCCCTGTTGTACTGCCTGGACCAGGTCGTTGTAGCGCTGGTCAATGGGGCCGTCAGACGTATTGATGAGGGTAAATGCGCGCGGATATATGGCGCGCGCCCGTCCGGGGGTGGAAGCTGTGCCGCCCCGCAATTCAGCATAGGGCGCGGTGTAGGCATAGTAAAGAGTATTTTTGTGCTCCGGAATCAGAAGGATTCCGGGTACGGCGGCAGCTACGCGTTTGAAGATGTTTGCGTCAATGGGAAATGCGGGATCACCATTGGAATCCACATAAAACATGGTGGCACCCCAGCGGTTCTTCGCATAGGTAATCTTGCTGATTAGTAATGCCGTGGGATCGGCCACATCATTTTGCTGTGCACTGCTGCCGTCCGGCGAAACAGTAAGCTGCTGCGGCCGAATGCAGACACCGATGCGGAATCCGGCGTCTTTGAATTTCTTAAAATATTCGTCGGCGATACCGCTCATTTCCGGAGCGAGAGTAGCGAACATCCTGGGGTCACCGACGTAAGACGTTGCATGCGGGTATTGCTGCCCCTCGATATCCCACGTGATCATGCCCTGAGCGTTCATGCTGCGCAGGATCGCAATACTGTCATCCGCGAACGCCAGGACGCGAGCTTTAAGATTGGCGACTCCGGCGGCAGTAGTTATGTCAAGGCCGGGCTCATTGAACCATCCTCTCGGGTTCGTTGCTGATCCGATCGCCGCGCTCGAGAGAAACAGAGTACCTACTGCGCGGCGGTCCGCCCATTGCAACTGCGATGGATAGGCAGAGGCGTAAGTTTGGTAAATGTCCCCCGCCAGGGCGGGAACGCCCGAACTCTGAGCACCGAACCGAAGCGACACCTGAAACAGATCGGAAGCACCGGGCGCAATGGGGCGATCCACGTAGGGAACGCGGTCCGGGTACATTCCTTCGCGGTCGGTATTGATGCGCAACGGGAAAACCGTGTTTGCGGGTTTGTCCAGGGCCCATGGAAAGCCCACGATCAGGGGCTTCTGAACGTCATCGTTCGCCATCACCAGAGTGCCCGAACCGTACGTCATGCTCTCAATAC
Source organism: Bryobacterales bacterium (assembly GCA_030838885.1). Lineage (GTDB taxonomy): Bacteria > Acidobacteriota > Terriglobia > Bryobacterales > Bryobacteraceae > BOG-234. The sequence continues at coordinate 20,276 of JAUZEU010000187.1, forward strand.
AAGGGTCGCCCACGTTTGAGCAGATCAAAGGAATGGATCCGTCGTACTCCTGAACTGCCGCCGGAAAATGCAAACCCATTGGTTCGTAGAACAGCCCCTGGATCGTATTGGGTGAGGTATTGGTGGTGGTGATGTTGAGCGTAAGACGGTTTCCCGCCACGACATAGGCAATCCTGACGGCGCCCCAACTGTAACTCAGCGTAAGTTGCTGGAGCGATTGATTGACTGAGGCATTGACTGTCAGATCGGCATTGAACGTTTTTCCAGACGAGTCTTTCATTAAAACCCTGTTCACACGGAAATCTCCGTACGAAAGGAATGATCTGCCATTGAACGTGAGTGAGGTCAGGCCTTTGTTATTTGTACCGATGCTTACGCCGGTTTGGGCATGGCAGACGCCAGCCATGATCAACGCGATTAGTAAATGAAAGCAGCGCGACGCTTTAAACTGTTTGAAATAAGGCATATAAATTAGCAGTATAGTTTGAATCAGTGCCGAACAATACAAATACAAGTTATTCAACCGTCGATAGTGACACTTCTGACCGGAATCCACTGAGAGTATCTTCCCGGGTTCGTTTTCATCAGTTTTTACTCGCTGTTCCTATGCAGGAACGTGGCCGCCGGGTTCGTTCCGCCAATTTAGATTTGCGGTTTCAGGCCTCTTGCTGGTGGGAAGACCGTTCCCGTGTCCCTCCCCCAGCCCGGCACGGGCCCTAATAACTTCACTTCTCATTCCGGTTCGATTATGAATCAGGCGGTGGTTGCAACAGATCTCCAGTGTGACTTTGAGTAGGGGGCGATCCTCTTTTTCAGCAATGTTTGCAACAATCCGGAAGCAACCGACTTTATTTTTGAAACGCGTGACCCAAAAAATAAAACGCGGAGGGGACGGGCACGCTAAAGTAAATTAGGCAGACCTAAATATTTGAGCCCCGGTAATCCAGTTCGCTCGCCCGCAGGTACATCCACTTCGCTTTCGGATGTCCACCAAAGCGTCCGTATCGACCACGTCTCTTACTGGCGCCGGATGATGGCCTTCGCCGGTCCGGCCTATTTGGTCAGCGTGGGCTACATGGACCCAGGCAACTGGGCTACTGACCTGGACGGAGGTGCGCATTTCGGGTACCAGTTGCTCTGGGTCCTCGTCATGTCCAACGCGATGGCTGTGCTGCTGCAAACGCTTTCCGCGCGCCTGGGGATTGTCACGGGCCGCGATCTGGCCCAGGCATGCCGGGAAACTTATCCTTACAACGTCAATCTCGCGCTCTGGCTGCTTTGTGAAGTCGCTATCGTTGCGTGTGATCTGGCGGAAGTTCTCGGTGCGGCCATCGCCCTCAATCTGCTTTTTCACATCCCGCTGCTGTTTGCTGTCGCGATCACGGCCCTGGACACGCTGTTGGTGCTGGGAATGCAAAAGCTCGGCATTCGGTATCTGGAGGCATTCATCCTGGCGCTCATTGCCATCATCGCCGTCTGTTTTGCGGCAGAGATATTTATGGCGAAGCCGGACATTGGCGGAGTGATTGCAGGTCTGGTGCCCCGGATCGACGGACGCAGCCTCTATACCGCTGTGGCGATGCTGGGCGCCACGGTGATGCCACACAACCTCTATCTCCATTCGGCGCTTGTGCAGACCCGGCAAATCGGTCGCAGCATTGAAGAGAAGCGCAGCGCGTGCCGCTGGAACATGCTGGATTGTGTGATAGCCCTCAACGGCGCGCTGTTCATAAACGGTTCCATTCTGATCCTGGCGGCGGCAACTTTCTATCGAGCCCATCAGAATGTGACGGAAATCCAGCAGGCGTATGTACTATTAGCGCCCCTGCTGGGCACGGTGATGGCGGCCAAGCTGTTCGGCATTGCCTTGTTTTGCTCCGGACAGTCGTCCACTCTCACCGGCACCATGGCTGGCCAGATCGTGATGGAAGGCTTCCTGAATATCCGGATCCAGCCATGGTTGCGACGTTTACTCACGCGTTCGCTCGCCATCGTACCGGCTCTGATCGTGATCTGGCTGATGGGGAACAGGGGCACGTTCCGACTGCTGGTGCTGAGCCAGGTAGTGCTGAATCTGCAGTTACCGTTTGCGATTATTCCGTTGCTGCATTTCACCAACGACCCCCAACGGATGGGCCCTTTCGCCAGTGCATGGAAACTCCGGCTTGCCGGGTGGGTAACGGCTGCAATTGTGGTGGGCCTCAATGTCTGGCTTGCCCTTCAGACTATGCGGGAGTGGGCGAATTCTTCCGGAATGTACGCTCCCCTGGTATGGGCATTCTCTCTGCTGGTTTGTGGCGGGATGTTCGGTTTGCTCACATGGGTTACGTTGCAGCCGTACCGCCGCCCCTCCGCAGGTTCGCCCAGGCTGGGCCTTGAAGCAACTTCAGCCGAACTCATTGCCGCGCCCCGTTATCGCCGCATTCTTGTGCCGCTCGATCACTCCACCCTGGATCGTCTTGCTCTCGGCCACGCGGCGGGCCTGGCTGCACAACATGGTGCAGGGCTCTATCTGCTTCACGTGGAAGAAGGGGTCACCAGCCAGATATACGGTTCCGAGTCGTCTACAGCCGAGGTTGAAGCCGGTCGCGCCTATCTCGACAAAATCGTCGAATCTCTCAGCAATATGGATATTCAGGTGGAGACCGCCATTCGTCACGGCAGCCGCCCCCGGCGGGAGATCGTTCGATATGCGAAGGAAATTCGACCGGATCTGCTGGTGATGGGCGCCCATGGACATGGTGGCCTGAAGGATCTCATTTTTGGGAACACCATCAACCCGGTTCGGCACGAACTGAACATCCCTATTCTGGTGGTTCGAACTCCGTGAGGTGAGACACAATGTCTCAAATGTGTGTCCAACGGGAACGTGTGCGTTTGTGGTGCAAACGGTAAGTCTTTAAGATCCAGTGGGACGAAAGGGTGGCGCGCGTGCACCCTCCATAAAGAGAAGTACTATGCCCCGAGTGATTCATATAACCGCAGCACTGTTCGCATGCATCGCCGCCTCCGGCGCAACGCTCGAACAGCTTTCCATGGATCAGATGTCGCAAAGCGCTACCGCCATCGTTCGCGCCCGCGTCACTGGTTCCTATACAACTGTCATCAGATCAACCATTTATACGCACTATAGGCTGCAGGTCAGCGAGATCTGGAAGGGTGTGCCGGCAACAGAAGTCATGCTGCCGGGCGGAGTGTCGGGCGGGAACAGGCAAAGCTTCCCCGGAATCCCGACCCTGCAGACCGGCCCGGAGTATGTTCTGTTTCTCTGGCAATCCAGTTCCACCGGCATTATGCATCTGTTGGGCCTTACGCAGGGTTTGTTTAACGTCAGCCAGCAGGCTGATGGCACTGCGATCGCCTTCCGGCCGAAGATTGGCGAGATGATGCTTGATGCGGCAGGCCGTAAGGTAGCCGATCAGGCGATCAGCATGCGGATGGCGGATATGAAGACCCGCGTTCGCCAGCCAGGCGCTGCCGTGGGGTCACCACAATGAACCGGCGTCTGGCCGTTCTGGCCGCTCTGGCCTTTGCCCTACCCGCCTCCGCTTACTATCACTTTGTCCATTACCTGAATGGCGGCAATACGCCTGAAAAGTTTGACTTGTCTTCGCTCCCGAACAAGACTGTGACCTTCTTCGTTTCCGAAGACGGTCCGGCGGTCTACTCTGCAACCGACAGCTTCAACTCTGTGGTGAGCCAACTCCGCCAGGCGACTGCTGCCTGGAACGGCATCGCTTCCTCCGACCTTCGGGTCGCGTTCGGTGGACTCGGCAATACGGCGACCCCTCAGAATACGCCCGGCGGCGATGTGGTTTTCGAAGACCTGCCCCCCGGCGTGTACGGCTTCGGCGGGCCAACTTCCCTGGCAGTTCCGGCAGTTACAGCCGGTGGCGCGGTATTCGTTCCCATCAGGCGATCTACAGTACATCTGAATCGGAAGCTAACCGTGGCGCCCGGGCCCAGTTACAACGAGACATTCTTCATGACGGCAGTGCATGAAATGGGGCACGCGCTCGGTCTTCAGCACACATTCACCTCGTCAACCATGTCCCAGGCAACCACGCGAACCACCACGCTGAGCCATCCGACAGAAGCTGATGATGTGGCCGGGATTTCGGTTCTGTACCCCAACGCGGCGTTCAGCCAGTTCGGCTCCATCACCGGGCGAATCACCAGCGGCGGCAGCGGCGTACATCTCTCATCCGTTGTGGCCATTCGTGCCGGAGGCAGTGCCGTTAGCGCGCTGACGAATCCAGATGGCACTTATCGTATTGACGGCATCCCCGCTGGGCAGTACTTCGTTTATGCACATCCGCTTCCACCCGACGCTGATATTCACGGGCCATGGAATGCGGACGGCAGCGTCGCGGCTGCGTCGGGCGCCACGAATTCGCTCTTCTATCCGGCAACCACCAATCTGACCCAGGCCACCCCCATCTCCGTGCAGGCTGCACTCACCACGGACGGGATCAACATCTCGCTTGCAGCCAGACCTTTCGTCCCGATCTACGACGCGGCGGTGTATGGCTACCTGAACAACAACACGGTAGCGGTGAAGCCTGCTTACATTAACATGCTGGAGGGCAACACGACGGTTGTTGCCGCGGGCGCGGGACTTGGTTCCAACGGTCAGGCTCCGGGTCTAAGCGTGCAGTTTTTGGGCGGCTCGGCGCGAATCAGAAGCGGCGGGGTGCGCCCGTACTCGCAAGGCGGTTACACCTACATCGCGCTCGACCTTGGGTTCAATCTGGGCGCAAGCAGCGGCCCTCAGCACCTCGTGTTTACAACGCCCGGGTACATGCATGTGCTGCCAGGCGGCATAATCGCAACGCAGAAATCACCGCCCACAGTATCGAGTGTTTCCGCGAACGGAGACGGCACTGTGACCGTAACGGGCACCAACTGGAACTCCGACAGTCTGATTTACTTTGATGGCCTCGCGGCGAGTGCTGCTTCCCTCAACGCGGCTGATGGAGTGGCTGTAGTTACCCCTCCTGCAGGCGCGAACAGTCAAGTGGCTGTCATGACCGTTTACAACAGCGATGGTCAGAACTCACAGCTGGTTCAATCGGGCTCGCCAGTGACCTACGACTACGGAGTTTCGGCCACGCCGGTGATCGTCGCGATCTCGCCCTCATCTCTGCCTGCAGGGTCGGAATCGATCGTCGACATCAACACGTCGGGCTTCGCTTTTCAGGCGGGGCAGGTTGCCGTTGGCTTCGGGACGACGGACGTGGTAGTTCGTCGCGTGTTCGTGCTGGGTCCGAACCGGCTGCAGGTGGACGTATCGGTGGCCGGGGACGCAGCTCTCTCCAACCCGGACGTAAGCGTAGTGTCCGGCTTCCGGATTGCGACTTCATCCGCCGGATTTCAGATCACTCCTGCAGTGCCCGGTCAGCCAAACGCCATTCCCGTGCTTACGAACGACGTGTCCGGGCTCAACGGAGCTTACGCCGGTGCGACTGTGACGCTGTCCGGCAACAATCTGCTTGGTGGGCCGAATGCCATCCCCTCATTGAGCATTGGCGGCCAATCTGCCGCGATCCTGTCGGCGTCTTCATCACAGATTGTTCTTCAGATCCCGGCTGGTCTTGCAGCCGGCCCGGCTACGGTCGCCCTCAACAATGGATCCCTGAATGCGTTTCCTGTGGTGATAGATATCGACTCGCAGCCCGCAGCCATTGCTGCTGTTCTTGACTTGGCGGGTATCACCATCGATAAAGGTCACCCTGCTCACCAGGGCGACCTGATCCTGCTGAACGTTAACGGCCTCATGCCTGCAAGCCCGGTGCAAATAAGCGTGGGCGGTGTACTGCGCGACGTGCTCCAGGTGACACAACTCGCGCCCGGCACGTATCAGGCCGCCTTTCTGCTCAATACCGCCGAAACGGTTGGTTCCGCTCAACAGGTAATAGTCTACGCGGACGGGCGGAGCAGCTACCCTGCCACCATGCCGATAGCGCGCCAGGACGGCACTTTCACTTTGATCGAAGAGGCCAGGAGAAATTAGACGCGGCGGTTGCCACAGTTGCGCGGGGATTTCATCCCTAGTATAACGTTTCATTAAAAGGAATACAGATCAGTTTTGGGCGAGAGCATCGAAGTTTTTCCATCGGTGAACAACGGGGGCAGCGTTGATTTCGGCGATGCCCTGGAGGATTCGGGCCTTGAGTTCTTCCCAGGACTTAACTCTGATATGACGCAGGAAGGTGCGCGCCATCTTGCCGAATAAGGTCTCGACAATATTAAGCCACGAGCAGTGCTTCGGCGTCAGGACATACTGGAAACGGTTGGGGTGGGCTGACAGAAAGCCCTGCGTCTCTTTGGAGATGTGAGCGGAATGGTTGTCCAGTATAATCCGAATCGTATAATCGCCCGGATAACGGGCATGGGGATCGCCGAGAAGGGCTGTGAACGCGACACTGCGGTGGCGGCGTTCCACGCGTGCCGTGATGTGGCCGTCGTGTAAGTCCAGCGCCGCCAGGATCGAGCGGGTGCCCATGCGTTTGTATTCGTGATCGCGGCTGAAGGAAGGATACTTACCCGTTACTGGAGGCAGATCCGGCGATGTGTTGGCGATTGCCTGCAGTCCGGGCTTTTCGTCCACCGACACGGTGATAATGCTGGAAGGGACTGCGCCGTTGGCGCGTCTTTCATTTTGCAGGGCTACTTCCT
>JAUZEU010000363.1 GCA_030838885.1 Bryobacterales bacterium
CGCCACATACTCCACCGCGCTCCTTGCCACCAGCGCCGGCTGGCTCGCGTGCAGCCACGTCGCCATAACCGACATTCCCCTCGCCGTCTTTTTCTCCGCTGCCGTGCTGCTCTCGCTGGACGCAGATGACCCGCAAACGCACCCACACCGCTTTACCCTGATAGCCGCTCTGCTGGCATTCGCCACGCTTGCGAAGAGCCTGCCCCCGCTCGTCTTCTTCCTGCCTGTGCTCGCTCTGGATTACCGCCGCCTGCGCTCCTGGCTAAGCCCCGCGCCTGTGCTCGCCTTCGCCGCCGTGACTCTGCCATGGCATATTCTCTGCACAATGCGAAACGGCCCGGAGTTTCTGCGCGTTCTCTTCATCCAGCACCAGTTCGGGCGTTTTCTGTCGCCTGAACTGCAGCATGTTCAGCACTGGTGGTACTTCCTGCCAGTTCTGCCGCTGCTTCTCTACCCCTGGTTCCCGCTGCTGATCCTCGTGCCCCGCAATCTGAGTGACCGCCGCGTCCGTATCCTGGTGGGGGTCGTCGTCTTCGGCGTGCTGTTTTTGTCCCTCTCGAAAAACAAGCTCGCAACCTACTTGATCCCTTTGCTGCCTTCTGTTTGTGCCCTGATCGGATCGGGTTTGGCCCGAAGTTCATGGGCGGGCCGCGTGGTCGCAGGGTCGGTGGCGCTTCTGGGCCTGCTGCCCGTTGCCGCCGGTGTACTGCCGGTTGCTCTTGCCACCGGACTCCGGACCGCCGATTTGAACTGGTTACCGCTGCCCCTCTGGCTGGCGTCGGGACTTGTCGTCGGGGCCGTGCTGTTCTGGATTTTTAAACAAAATACCTTTTATGCGGCTGCGGCACTCGCGGCAGTCTGCTTCTGTGCCTTCCAAATCGCGGTCTTTCCGGATATCGACAGGATTGTTTCCGCCCGCCCTCTCTGGAATTCTCAACACCCGTCATGCGTGCCGGACCTCCACAGACGGCTTTTATACGGCCTCAACTACTATGCCGGACGTGAACTACCCCGCTGCGACGGTATGACCATTGGCACGCGTTATCCTTGACCATGCAGCCGGAGCCGTTGTACGTTAACGGTTGCGATTGCGAAAAACTACTGAATGATCCTCCCCGGCAACTACGCTGTAACCTTAGTTCTTCTGATTCTCAGCCTTCTTTTCTGGGGTTCCTGGGCAAACACGTTTAAGCTCACCCAAAAATGGCGGTACGAACTCTACTATTTGGATTTCTCCGTCGGCGTAGTGATGGCGGCGTTCATTGCAGCTCTAACCCTGGGCACGCTGGGCTGGGACGGCTTTTCCCTTCTGGACGATGTGCGGAACGCCGGCAAACGGCAGGATATGTATGCATTGACGGCGGGCGCTGCCTTTAACCTCGGAAATATGTTGCTGGTTGCGTCTCTGTCGCTCGCCGGTATGTCAGTTGCGCTCCCCATCGGCCTCGGTACAGCTCTCATCGTTGGAGTGATCTGGACTTACTTCCAATCCAATGGTGTTAACGCCGTATTCCTCGCGCTGGGTTCGCTCGCCGTTGCTACCGGTGTGGTGCTGACCATCGCTGCGTACCGTTCGCATCTGGCATGGACCCGCAAACAGGAGCCTCCGGTTCCCGCGGTGAAAGGGAAGCCCGTGCGCAGAGTACCTGCCTCCCGAGCGATCATCCTCGGAATCACCGCAGGTGTGCTGTTGGGGTCGTACTTCCCGTTGATCCAGGCCGCCAGGGAAACCGAAGTTGGCTTGGGACCTTACTCGATTGCGCTGATCTTCGGAATCGGCGTTATGTTGACAACGCTTTTGTACAGCCTGTTCTTTATGAACCTGCCCGTGCAGGGAGAGCCCGTCGGGATTGGCGATTACCTCAAAGGCACCGCCAGGCAGCACGGTGTCGGAATTTTCGGCGGGATGATTTTCTCTGCCGGCGCCATTGCAAGCCTGGTCGCATACAGAGCGGAAGGACCTGCCCATGCAGCGCCGGCATTGTCTTATGCAATGGCACAGGGCGCACCCGTGATTGCCAGCCTCTGGGGCTTGTTCGCGTGGAAAGAATTCGCCGGCGCTGAGCCGCAAGCCAGAGGTTTCATCTATCTGACCCTTGTCCTTTTTACCGCCGGGATCGCTGCGGTAGCCTTCGCCATCTCCTGAAAAGCAGATCAGGGGCGCCTCTGGTCGGCGAGGGGAACTGTGGTCGGCGTAAGAACACCGCTTGAGGTGCCTTGGCCCTGCTAACCGTCCACCGCTACCGGAACTCTCATGGCCCCAGCCGGCCCTGAACACGGAAGCGGAGAGAGCGAAAGGTTTCCTGCCAAAAGATCCCGGCGCATACTGGATTGAGCCGAAGTTATGCTCAGGAGTGGGAATCAGCTCATGTGGTCGGGCATTCCATGGGCGGCCTGTTCGCCCTGCAGGCAGCGCTGATGGGCGCCGCACCGCATCCGCAGTCTGGGTGGGATTGCGCACCGAACTCGGCCCGAGGAACTGGCGTCGTCGCGCTTTTCTCGAACCTGTCCTGCCTCCGGGTAGAGCCACTGATGATTCGGGAGAACTCGCCGACCGCATCAGCCTGCTATTTGGGCACGATATAGCCGATCAGCCCCCGGTCGCGATGCGGCAGCTGTCAGCTATTCGCGCGCATGACGTTACGTCCCGGCTTGGTGAACTCGCCGGAGTACCCACACTCATCGTGAGTGCGCAGCATGACATCATCGCTCCGCCTGCCAGCGGGAAAGTAATCGCCGCGGGCATTCCGAATTCACGCTATCTCGAAGTTCCGAACGCAGCTCATGGCGTCCGATTCTCGACGCAGCTCTCATCAATGCACTCTCGCTCGAACATCTGACCCCGTAGCTGCCTCCGCTGCCGCCTGTGCGAATTGCTCTTCGGGAGCCAGCACCAAGTGCTTTCTCCCGCGCAACTGAAAGTACAGGATGCCCAATAAAAACCAGACCAGCGCGCCCACCACGCCAATCCGGTAATCCTGATTCATGAACAGTGCGATCAGAGTGATCCCCGCGATCACAATTGCCACCACCGCTCCCGGGACCCCCAGGGGGCTTCTGTATGGCCTCGAAATCGAGGGGAACTTCATTCGCAGCCGAAGGAATGAAACCATTTGCAGAATGTATGCCAGCACGGCGCCAAACACCGCCATGTTCAGAAGTATTGCGCCCGTCGGGCTCTTCTGCCCGGCAAACTGAATTGCCAGCGCCGCGCCATAGCCCAGCACCGAACCGGCGATTAATGCGCGCTCCGGTGTTTGCCGGGTGCCACTTGTCACTGAGAGCCAGGAGGGGAAGTAGCCCGCTCGGGAAAGCGAATAGATCTGCCTGCCGTAAGCATAGATAATGGCGTGGAAGCTGGCAGCCAGACCGGTGCACGCGAACAGAGCCAGCACCTTCGCCAGAGCGAATGGTCCGAAGATCGTCCGAAAGCCGAGCAGCAGAGGCTCATCCGAACGGCCCACCACCGCTGAGCCCGGCTCGATTCCCGCGTTCAGGACTACGGTCAGAAAGGCAAACACTACCAGCGTCGCAAGGCCTAGCCAGAGCCCCTTTGGCATATCACGCACCGGGTCATGCGACTCCTCTGCCGCCAGCGGCAGCTGCTCAATACCCAGATAAACCCAAAGTGCGAACGGAAGCGCGCGCAACACCCCTGCCCAGCCGTGCGGAAACCAGCCTGCGCTGCCCAGCGCCCATCCCCGCAAATTGAAGTGCGGCGCAGCGCCGATAAAGAACACCACCAGAATGAGCAGCGCACAAATGGTGATCCAGAGAGAGACCCGGAACGAGAGTTCCACCCCGGCGATATTGAACGCCACGAAAGCGATATAGCAGACCAGCCACCACAGCGGATCCCATTCCCGACCGGTTCCGAAGATGGACCCAAGATATCCACCCAAACCCACCACGATCACTGCGGGAGTCAGAATGTACTCCATATTTTCAGCCAGCCCGGTGATGTAGCCTCCCCATGGGCCCATGGCAGTCCGTGCGAAGGAATAAGCGCCGCCTGCATGAGGTAGCGCGGGCGACATCTCTGCAATACTGGAACACAACGCCGCAAACAGCAACGTCATAATCGCCAGCGCCGCCACCATACCGCCGAAGCCGGCTTCTGTCAGCCCGAAATTCCAGCCGAAGAAATCGCCGGAGATCACCGCGCCCGTGCCAAGTGCCCAGAGGTGCAACACCCGCGCATGCTTCCGAAGCGTGCGTTGCTCGAGGTACCCTGCCGCGGGCTTTGCGAAATCGAAAGACATGATTATGGTGAGTCTACCCAACCAGCCGAAATCCGGACGCCCTAAGCTATAAGAGATTTGGGTCGTAATTGGCTTTGGGACACGCGGACCCCCGGCCGCGTCTTCCCGGAGATGAATGGCCATCTGAAGCACGCAGCTGAACTTGTATTTTCAACAGACCACTGCATGCCCCCTTTGTCCACGATCACTCCTCCTACCGTGAGTTCCTCTGCTATTCCTTCAAATACAAGCCGTGACGATTTCTTTGAACCTTCCCCCGAACACATCTCTCTGAACGTACACGAAGTCACAGTTCATCAGGGACTTTAACCTTTTTTCTCGCCGTGGCCGCATCCGTAATCAGCGTTTCACATTCGGCTGCTAGCCTGGAGCTTCCTGCAGTCATTCGCAACTTAGGTCTCACCTTCAAGCCGCGAAAGCGCAGTGAAAACCCCAATTCAAGTCAAAAATGAGTACAAGCCGAATTTCTTATAAGCACTTACCCTGGGCCGCACTGGCCGTATCCGCCATCTCGCTTGTAATGCCGCTTCATGCACAGGTTCTCTACGGGACCCTTCTCGGAAACGTCGCAGATCCGTCCGGAGCTCCGGTAACATCCGCACGGATTACGGCGGCGAATCTCGGAACCGGCGACACTCGAATGGAAACTACCGACGATCGTGGCTCCTGGGCGCTGCGCAATCTGCAGCCGGGCAATTACCGGCTTCGCACCGAGGTCGCCGGCTTTGCGCCCGTCGAGCGCAATGACGTGCGCGTCTCGGCCAACACCGAAACCCGTATCGATATATCTGTCGCGCTCCAGTCGGTCTCACAAGCAGTAGAGGTGTCCGGCGCAGCACCTGTGCTGCAGACGGACCGGGGCGATATCCACGCGGAAATCACGTCACAGCAGATTCAGAATCTGCCGCTCCCCGGTTACCGAAACTACCAGAGCCTGGTCAACCTGGTTCCAGGGGCCACGCCCGCGCGTTTTCAAAATGCGCTGATGGACAGTCCCGCCCGCTCGCTGACCACCAACATCAACGGCACATCACGCAACACGAACAACACCCGCATTGACGGCGCCACCACCGTCTTCCCCTATCTCCCTCATCACACGCTCTATAACCCGCCAGCCGAATCCATCGAGTCAGTCAACATTGCAACTAATAACTTCACCGCTGAGCAAGGCATAGCGGGCGGTGCGGCCATCACGGTCATCACGAAATCGGGAACCAACCACATTCATGGATCGGCATTTGAATATCACA
>JAUZEU010000365.1 GCA_030838885.1 Bryobacterales bacterium
CGCCCGATTGCATGCCCGTGGCGCAAGACACCCCATTTCACAAATGCAGGATGAAAGCAAAAGCTCAGAGCAGAGGTTATCGACAGTACTTCCTGAGCAGTTTCGAGACCGCTTTCTCAGTAGATGAAGCCGAGCCGCTTCAGGGTCGCCGCCGGCTCTTTTTCTTCGAACTGTAACAGCATGGCCTTTTCGTAACCATCCTGGATGGCTACCCCGGCGGGTGGAAGGTCGAAGGGGAAGGGTTTCCTGAGCGCGTCCAGGTCGCGCGAGACCGGGCCCTTTCCGGTCAGCCCGGCTTTACCCATGAACCATCCCGCGAATTGCGGGTTTTCAGTGGGCACAGCTACGAAGCGCGTGTTACCCCAGTTGAGCGCGGCAAGCTTCCGGCCTGCCTCCAGGCAATGCAGGCACTGCGGGTTGAAGAAGTAGACGAACGTTTTGCCTTCGCGGAGAGAAATCGAGGTGCCGTCTTCGGCTTTGATACTGTCCGGCGCTTTCGTACCTGTGTGACGGGTTGAATTGACGCCGTAGGACACCACTGCGAAGACGGCAACCGCTCCGAGGATGACTGCAGCGGGCCGAAGCCCCTGGGACTTTTCCGTCCAGATACCTGCGGATACAGCAAGGAGAAGCATGATGCCGTCGCCGACAAAGAATCCTGGGCCGACGGCACGCTTCAACCAGGGGAAACAGCTGCATTCGGCGCCGCGCAGTTCGGCGTAGTGAATCCCGATGAACACCATAAAGGCGACAAGCAGGAGGCTGCCGATCAGGGCACCCCAGCGCCGGAACCGGGGCACCAAAAGAAGGACACCCGCCAAGGTTTCAGCGATCCCGAGTCCCATTGCGGCCGCCAGACTCAGGGATTCCGGCACTTTCGCCTGGGCGAGCCGCACTGCGGCGCCAGAGGGGTCAGTCACCTTCCAGAGACCTGCAACCAGGAAGACTGCGGAAATCAGAATTGCGGCGGTCCAGTTGAGAACTATTCGCCAGCCCTGCTGTTCATTCAACCGGGCGTAAGGCTCGGAAGAGACAGCCGACATTTCAGACATAGATACGAACCAGTTTATATGGCTTTGGAGAGGTTGACGGGACGGCTCCAGTCAACGCCCGATTTCCGCGGTGAATCCGGAGCCGGGTTCATCGATCACGATACGGGTCTGACGAGCGCTAACATGTGGTTGTGAAGCCGGGATCCCCAACCATGTTGCTGCTGGTCGCGCTCGCAATGGCCGCGCAGACGCCTAAGCCGGGCATGGCGATGGCGATACCGCCTTCGCTGCCGGCAATCACTCCGGACGTTCTGCCGGGTGAAGGGTGGCTTCCGGGGATGCACAAGCTGCGCGGGGCCGCGATGGTTTTCGATACATGGAAACCGCTCCGCCGCCGTATCGCGGTGCTGGAAGACGGAACCCCGGTGATTGTTTTGTCAGGCTTGAGCGAGGTGAGCAAGCCCGATCTCATCACCGTCACTTCGCCTCTTCCAGAGCTGCAACTGAAGCCGGGTGACAGCCTGCTCCGCTACATCTTTCGTGGAGAGGGGTACGGGGACTTCTGGGCAAAGAAACGGTGGTACAACGCTCTCGACGGGAGCTTCGTCACAGAAGCTGACGGAACCGGCTGTCAGTCCCATTGCAAAGCGCGCGTGACAGAACCAGGACGCCAAACATGGTGGTTCCGCGTGCGGCTAACTGATCAGCGCACGGGCTGGACCGAGGCCCTTAACATGCTCAATCCGAATTAAAAAAGTCACTTCTGCGCGAACCAAACCAGAAACAGGCCATCCGGGGCTACGTCTTCCCAGTAAGAGAGGAACTCGCTTCGGACAGAAGAGCAATCGCGTTCGAGCAACTTTTCCAGTTCACGGCGTTCGAACCAGCGCTCCCAGGCCGGAGTTTTAAAGCGGCCCCAGTGCTCGGCGTTCTTGTCGATGATGACGAGTTTCCCTCCCGGTTTCAAAACCCGGCACATTTCAGCAACCGCGCGATCGATTTCCACCGCATGCTCCAGGGATTCGGTCGCATACACGCAGTCGAACGCTGAGGCGGCGAAAGGGAGCTCAGTCATCATGCCCGCCACTCTGTAAATGCCTGCGGGGACACACGCGAGCATTTCCTCCGAGATGTCGAGACCTGAAACTTTGACGCCGGAATTCTCCTCCAGCAGAACCCTGGCGAAGCGCCCTTTACCGCACCCAACGTCCAACACGGATTTATCGGTCAAATTGCCGAAGAACTTTAAGAGGACCTGAACATGGAGGATTCGGGGGTCGATGGTGGAAGGAAAATGCTCTTCGTCGTGAGAAGCCGCGTTAAAACTGCGGCGAATCTCACGGCGAAGCAGAGGATCGAGAGCCGTGGGAGCGCTTCGCCCGGCGCGGGCGGTGAAACGCTCCCACAAAGCTCCAAACCTGGAACTTAAAGTCACGGACGCGTCAGAAAGATGGGAAGGCCCATCTTGCCGGCGTAGGTGGGACGATAGCGCTCGACGTTATACATGGATTCGATATCGACTTTGCGCGGGCCCAGTTTGGGATCCGGGATCTCCACGGCAGCGTAGCATCCGTGATTGATTGCCATCATTTTGCCGTGCTCGCCCTTCTCGATCAGGTCGGCCGCCATGCCGGCGAAGGTGGAAGCGACCATTCTGTCGACGAAGTCCGGTGCACCGCTGCGGAGGTCATAGGTCAAATCGCTGACCACGGTCTCTTCGCCGGTCTTCTCCTGAATCAATTCGTTGAGGGCTTCGGCTACGTTCATCTTTTTACGATGACCGAACGCATCGGCACGACCGTACTCCTCGACCTGATAACCTTCCCACTCAGCGCCTTCCGAGAGCAGCACCAGCGAGTACGAACTCGGGTTCTGTTTCTTATCCGTGAAGAGCAAGTCGATGAGCTTGTCGACATTCACCTTAAACTCGGGGATGACGCAGCGCATCGAATTCACATAAGCGGTGTAGAGCGCAGTGTAGCCCGCGTCGCGGCCGAAGATGCGGAAGATGCCGATGCGCTCATGAGAGCCAATGGTGCTGCGCTGGCGATCAATGGCATCTGTCGCACGATTCACGGCGGTTGAGAAGCCGATGCAGTACTCGGTATTCCGAACGTCGTTGTCCATCGTTTTCGGAACAGCGATAACTTTCACGCCGAGGCGGTCCAGATGCGCGGCATAGCTGAGCGTGTCATCGCCACCGATGGCGACGAGGTACTCGATCTCGAGCTTTTCGAGATTCTTCAGCACCTGCGGCGTCATGTCATAAACGGTCGAGGTGACGCCTTTTTTCGTGTTTTCAGACGCCTTGAACGTTACACCCTGCAGGAACGACGGGATCTTCTTCATCTTCGCCGGATTGGTGCGGGAACTGTGCAGCCATGTGCCGCCGGTGCGATCGATATTGCGGGTATTTTCCCGGTCAAGGGAGCGGATGTAGCGCGCGACGCTTGTGGGGTCGTCGAAGTTGATGTGGGTGAGACCCTCCCAGCCGCGCCGGATACCGATGACGGGGCGGTCCATTTCACTGGCCCGGTAAACGACGGTCTTGATAACGGCATTCAGGCCGGGGACATCACCGCCGCCCGTAAGAATTCCGATCTTGCCTGCTTTCATTGTTTCTCCTGCATGAGTTGTGGTGAAGTTTTATTGTACGAGGAGGCGCAATCCGGGTTGAAGGCAGACATTTGGTATACGCTTTGATGCGATATGTGATGCAGGAGTGCATCACATGGAACGAGGCAAGGGCAAGGACAAGACAGAGTCACCCACGAAAAAGCTGACGCGGCGAACCACACTTACGCTTCCTTCGGATTGCCTTGACCGGGCGGCGCAGATCGCCAGTGAGCGCCACGTCAATCTCAGTGTGGTGATGACGGAAGCTTTGACCGAAGGACTTCGATCCCAGTTAGAGACCAGCCGAGCCGACGAGATCCTGGGAGCATACAAAAAAGCGTTCGCAGGATTCTCCGAAGAAGAACTGATGCTGTTGGACAGCATCATCCTGCAACCCACGCCGTCGAAAAACGTGCCCGGCAACAAGCGACCCCGCATGGGGACCGTTTCTCTTCGACACGAGTGCTGAGAGCTGGTTTGCAAGAAACCCGTCACAAGCGGCGGCACTGTGGTGGCGCGCATACCGGCTTCGCCATCAGGTTCATGTTTCAGCTGTGACGGTGGTGGAGAGGGTTCGTGGTTATGCGATGCTCTGGCGGGCGGGAGATGATGCGACACGGGCCAGAGTCGAGGTGGCCGTTTAGGGTACATGACGCAATTGGGACACGTGTGGCCGATGGATGCTTCCGTCTCGGTGATTGCAGGAGAAATTATGGCAATTCTTCCGCAGCCACCTACGCCGGCCCGCAAGACGAATCGCGGCACCGAGTCAAGACAGGACCGGCTCTCACGCTGGCGTTTTGATGTGATTATTGCGGCGACGGCACTCGCCGGGGGTATGCGGCTGGTACACAATAATGCCGCCGACTTCGAAAGTATTCGAGGAGCGCTGGAAACGTCGCCCGAACGCCCGAACGCTTTCCCGGCCTGGGTTCATTGAACCTGGTGCGCTGCGGTTCGCTGCTTCCAGAGTCTTGACCGCCTTACTGGAACTCGGCCTTTGTTCGGAACTTGCCGTAGTGTAAGGCCAACGCGGGCAGCACTAACAAATTCAGAACTGTTGAGGTCCCCAATCCTCCCAAAATAACCAGCGCCATGGGACCTTCAATTTCGCGGCCTGCTCCGGTGCCCACGGCGAGCGGCAGCAGCCCGAGCGCGGTCACAATCGCAGTCATCAGCACCGGCGTGAGGCGTTCCGACGCGCCACGCACCAGCGCGTGCATCCCCCAGACTTCCCCTTCGTAGTGCACCAGATGTTCGAAATGCGAAATCATCATGATCGAGTTGCGCATGGTGATACCGAAAAGCGTCACGAAGCCTACCAGCGAACCGACGGACAGAATATTTCCAGTGAGCGCGACCGCCCCCACGCCGCCCACCAGAGCGAACGGCAAATTCGCCAGCACCAGAAGCATGTTCCGAAGGTTCTGGAACACAATCGAGAGCAGCATGATAATGCCCGCTCCCGCCACAAGCGACCAGGTCAGAATCTCGCGCTGCGCTGATTCCCGCGCCTGCGAGGCACCGCCCACAGTGATGTAACTGGCGGCGGGTAATTGAAGCTTCTGATCTACCGCCGAGCGCACGTCCGCCACAAACGAGGCGAGATCGCGGCCCTGCACATCGCAGCCTACCGTCTGCCGCCGACGCGTGCCGGTATGCGGAATGTTGTACCTGCCGGAACTGAGTTCGATATCCGCGAGTTGCCGCAAGGGAAGACGCGTGCCTTCAGCGTTCTGGAACATCAGATCGCCGATGCGACTGATATCCGCTCGCGATGCTTCATCCAGAATCACAGCCACTGTAAAGACGCGTTCCTTTTCGTGGATCTCCCCCACCTGGGCGCCCTGATAAGCCGCCTGGATTTCTTCCAGAAGAATGCCTGGCTGAAAGCCGAACTGGCGCATCCGGTCCGGCCGAAGCCGGATGGTGACCTGCGGAGTGCCCGGAGGCGACTCAACCCGCACATCCGTTGCGCCTTTCAGACCGCTCAGCAAACGTGCAATTTCGGCGGCCTTCTGATCCAGCACATCCAGATCTTCGCCAAACACGCTGACGACTACCTGAGCGGTGCTTCCGGCGATGATCTCATCCATGCGTTCCGTCAGAAAGGGGTTGATCGAAACGGCAGGGCCGGGTACGCGCGCCACCACCTGTCGAAGCTCATCCTCAGTCTTCTCGGGAACTTTGATTACTCCGGGCTTGAGGTCGATATGGACTTCGCTCGAGTGAACGCCTTCGGTATCGTCGCCCAGTTCCGCCCGCCCGATCTGCTGCGAGACCAGACGCACACCGGGGTTCTTCAGCAACTCGCCAGTCACAATTTTGCCCACCCGTACGCTCTCCTTGAGGGAGGTGCCCGGCAGCAGATTCATGTGGACAATGAAGTGGCCTTCGCGCATTTCCGGCAGGAATTCGCCGCCCATGAAAGGCACCAGTGATCCGGCCGCAATGCAAAGCAGGAGCGTCGCCGCGATAATCAGGCGCGTATGCCCCGCGAGCCGCTCCACCAGCCTTCCGTAGCCAATCTTCAGGCGGAGCACAAAGGCCGGCTCACGTACTTTGTCGAGGACGGGAGGCAGCATTGCGAAACACAGCGCGGGGGTGAGCGTGAGCGCAACCACCAGAGAGGCAAGAATCGCGAGAATGTAACTCCAGGCTAATGGAGCGAATAAGCGCCCCTGCACGCCCGATAGCGCCAGTACGGGAAGGAAGACCAGAGCAACAACGAACGTGGCATAAACAACAGCGCTACGGACTTCCACGGAAGCCTCCCGCACGATGCGGAAGATATCGGCAGAGGAGAGCGGCTTGGGGGCTTCTCTCAGGCGGCGGAAAATGTTTTCCGCGTCGATGATCGCGTCATCCACAACCTCTCCGATGGCAATGGCGAGGCCACCCAGGGTCAGAGTATTGAGGCTGACGCCCCACTTATCGAGTAAGATCACCGCCGCGAAGAGCGAGAGCGGAATCGCCGTCAAAGAGATGAATGCGACACGCAGGTTGAAAAGGAAGAGCAGCAGCACCAGACCCACCAGCACAGCGCCCAACAGCAGAGAGTTGCCGATATTGCGAATCGCTTCCGTGATGAAATTGGCGGGGCGAAAGAGATCGCCGTAAAGCTTGATTTTCTGCGAGGCAATGGCGGGCTTTAGTTCATCCAAAGCCTGCTCGATAGCCTTGGTGACTTCCACCGTATTCGCGCCGTACTGGCCGCTGATATGGATCATCACCCCCTCCTTGCCCATAATGGTGGCGTCGCCAATCTTAGGCTCCGCGCCGTTCGTCACGAACGCAACATCCTTCATGCGGATGCTGCGGCCGTTCTTCGCCGTCAGGACTACGTCGCTCAACTCCTCGGGCGTGACCGACTGACCCTGGGTTTGCAGAACAATGCGCTGAGCGTCTGTCTCGACAAAGCCTGCGCCGCGTACCCCTGTGGCGTTGCGGGCCGCGGAAACCACTTCGGTCATGGAAAGCCCGGCGGCTGCAAGCCGGTCCGGATGAAGCTGTATCTGGAGCTGCCGGATGTCGCCGCCGAAGATTGCCACGCGGGCTACGCCTTTGACGCCAAGAAGCCGCGGGCGCATCGTCCATTCGGCGAAGGTCCGAAGTTCCATGGCCGTGCGAACGTCCGATGTGAGACCCACAATCAGCGTGAGACTGGTGGCGCCCACCAGAGGCGCCATGGAAGGCGCCTGCACGCCTTGCGGCAATTGCGCAGCGGCTTCGGAAATACGTTCCGCAACCATCTGCCGGGCGCGGTATACGTCAATCTGGTCTTCAAAGGTTGCGGTGACTACCGAGAGCCCCTGAATGGAATTTGAACGCAGCGCTAACAAATTCGGCGTACCGTTCAGTGAAGACTCAATGGGCCGTGTGACCAGACTTTCCACATCCTGTGAAGAAAGCCCAGGCGCTTCGGTTTGCACGACTACCTGCGGCGGCGCGAATTCCGGGTAGACATCGAATTTTGCGTTCTGAATTGTGTAGTAACCGTAAGCCGCTATCACGCACGCCATGGCGATGACGACGCCGCGAAACCGTATGGAGAGCTCGACGAGTTTCGAAAGCATCGCGGGCTAGTTGGTATCCGCCTCGTTCTTCGATTTGAACTCTTCCGAGAGCAGCGTTTGAGCGCCGGTGACAACCAGACGATCGCCCGCCGTGAAACCGTGCGCGGCGAGGAACCCGGTGGGCGTGGGCATATCGAGGGAAACGGGTTTCCGTGTGAAGCGATCGTCTTTCGTTTGCACGTAGACCCAGGAGCGGCCTTCCTGCTGCACGATGGCGGAACGCGGGATCAGCACGCCTTCGCCCGCTTTGCCGGGCAAGGTGAAATGAGCCGTGACGGCGTTGCCGGGACGCAGACCGGGGCGCGTTTGCGAGAGACGGTAGAGGAAGGCAGTGCCGAGAACATGCGGGTCGGAACCGGCGGTCACAGCAATGCGTTGCGCGGGGAGCGGCGGCTGATCTTCGAAACCTGCGGGGATGATGCGGGCCGCAGCAGTATTGGGTGGCAGATGTTCGCCTACAGGCAACTCGATCCGAACCAATAAGCGGTCCAGTTGTGCGAGACGGACAATGGGCGCGCCCTGCTCGATCGATTCGCCGGGTTGAGCCAGCACCTCAACCACGTCGCCCCCGCGTTCCACCGTGACTTGCCGGGTATCTGAACCCGCCGCACCGGATAACGACGCTTGCAGCACCTGAATTAACGAGCGCGCACCGGCTTCATGAGTCTTCTCGGTGGCGAGTCTCGCGGCTGCTTCCTGGACAGCCCGGTCGGACACATTCTTGTTATCAGCGTTCAACGCTTTGGTACGGTCATAAGCGATTTGCGCAGAGGCGACGGCCGATTCGCTGGCATTCAGGTCAGCGCGGGCGTTAGCGAGTTGCGTGTTGAGAGCAACCCGGTCAGTCAACTGGAGGCGGGGCTCGATGATACCGAATGCCGTATGCGCTGCGATGCTTTGACCCAGAGCCGGCCACGTCTGGCCGCCTGCCAGCCGGAGCGTCCCTGCATAAGGAGCGCGAACCGTGAACGACGCGGACGGGTCCTCCTCCAGCCGCCCATAGGCGATCAGTTCCGGGTTCAGCGCATGTTCGGTGAGCGTTACCACTTTCAGGCCCGCCAGAGCCTGTGCGTCCGGCTTGAGTGTGACGCCGGGGCCGTCGTCATCGGCGTCGGCTTTCTTGGGGGATTCCGCAGCAGGACTCTTTTTCGCGATGTCGTCCTTATCGGCACACCCGGTCAACAGCGCTATCAGGCAAACAGGGTAGATCAGCCTCAATTCGTCGTCCCCGGGCGAGGAGCAGGAAATCCCGGTGCGAGTGGCGACTGCACGGCGTCCTCCAGCAACCCAAGTGCAGTCTGCGCGCGTGTCAAAACATCCGCTTGTACTCGTTGTGCGGCGAGTATCGCAAGACGAGCCAGCGCCACATCGAGCCGGTCATTTTCTCCTGCTCTGAAGGCGGCCTGCACAGCAGCCTCACGCTGCACTTGCAGGGTCACCATCTCTTTGGCCATGTTCCATTCGGTCACTGCGGCAGCGTACTGCCCTCGCGCCAACTCCGTGTCGCCGACTACTTTCGCCTGGAGCGCTACAAACCGAGCTTCCGATTCCCGGCGAGCCGCTTCCTGCTCCGCAATCGGTCCCTGGTTTCGATGCAGCATCGGCAACGATGTCAGCGCCGCTCCCAAAGTATAGGCCGGAAAACCTTCCTGAAACGCGTATGACGGGCTCAGCGTGATATTCGGATACTGGTTGGCCAATACCAGACGCAGACGGGCCTCTTCAGATTCATATTCAATCAGACTGCGCCGTATATCGGCTCGGTGCAGCAGACCTGCTTTCTGCACTGCCAGCAGAGGCAGAGACGCCGGCGCACCCGCATTATCGAAGGTGGACAGATCAAGTTCCTTCCCGTCCAGTGCCGTTACGGGAAGCCCCGCTGCAGCGGCAATCGCCGCCATAGCCTGAGCGACTTCCCCCTGGGCGTTGCGGAGGCTCACAGCCAGGGCGGCCTGGTCGGCGCGAGCGGCGTTCCATTCAGGATTCGAGGCCGCGCCCAATGCGACACGCTTTTCATAGATGCCTGCAATCTCCACCCGCACATCGCTTTCCGATTGCAGCAGCGCCAGCCTTCGCCGCGCTGCCCAATAATTCACCAGTGCCGCACGTACCCGGCTGCGAACCTGCCAGGCTGTCTCATAAACCGCAATACGCGACGCCTCGGCCAGTTTCTCGGCTTCCAGAATTCGGTAGCCGCGTTTGCCTGCAGTTTCGATGGTGAACGCCGGCGAGACCGAGTAGGTCGACACCGAGTCCGGAGTTCTGTTGTAACCGCCATCGCCTGAAACCGACGGGTTGATCCGCTGCCGTGCCGTGATCAGCGCCGCCTCTGTCATCGCCACCTTGGCCTGAGCAACTGCAACCTCCGGACTGAATTCCATGGCGTATGTCGTCAGGCTTTCCGGATCGGGCTTCGCTTCCAGACTGCGCGCGCGAAACTGCGACTCCGTCCGGACGGGGTTCAATACATGCGGCTGGTATTTAACACAACCCGATAGAAAAAGAAGGCAGGCAAGGGTTGCTCCCGCCGCAAAAATCCGGCTCACTGGAATAAAGTATAAGGTGCCTTGTTGAAAAACCGTCTTATTGTCTTTGCTGTGGCAGTTCAGTTCACGGCGCTTCTGCCTGCATACTCAGCAGACCGCAAGCTTTCCGCGCTGATCGTGGATGGCGTGAACAACCACGATTGGGCTGCCGGAACCCGCGCAATCCGCTCGATTCTGGAAGGCTCCGGCCGCTTTACAGTGGACGTGGCAACCTACCCGCAGAAACCAGACTTCTCGCATTACGACGTGGTGGTGAACAACTTCAACGGCGGCCATCTGGGCGACGGAACACGCTGGCCCCATGAAACCGAAGTGGCGCTGGAGAAGTACGTTCGGGATGGCGGCGGGCTGGTGGTATTCCATGCTGCCAACAACGCTTTTCTGAACTGGCCGGAATACAACGACATGATCGGGCTCGGCTGGAGGGAGAAGACGTTCGGGCCCGGACTTGCTGTGGTGGGCGGCAAGGTGGTCACAGTTCCGAAAGGGTCCGGCCTTGCGCCTGGCCACGGTCCACGCCATGACTTCGAGATCTTCCTGCTCGACAAAGATCACGCCATCACACGTGGGCTGCCAGCGCACTGGATCCATCCGTCGGAGCAGCTAACCCACGGCCAGCATGGCCCGGCACAGGGGCTGACCGTACTCACTTACGCGTTCTCCGAAGTATCTCAACAGGGCGAGCCAATGGACTGGGTGAAGCAGTATGGCAAAGGCCGGGTTTACACGACCATGCTGGGCCATACATGGAAAGACGAAGGGAATCCGAATCTCGACGATGTGGCGTTCGAAGCCCTGCTCGCGCGAGGCGCCGAATGGGCGGCGACAGGCAAGGTAACTCTGCCGGCGGATCTCGGCTGGAAGCCGCTGTTCAACGGCAGGAATCTGGATGGCTGGGAACCTCGCGGCGAGTGCACGTGGACCGCGATGAAAGACGGTACTCTGCTGGGTCAGCGCACCCATCCCGAGCCTTCGAAAACCTGGCCCATCGATCAGAAGACGTTTCTAAGCTGGGTGAATCCGCAGGCCTGGCTATACACGAAGCGGGGGGATTTCACGGAATTCGATTTACACGTCGAGTTCTGGCTCCCTCCGGGCGGAAACAGCGGCATTTCCATTCGCGATGTCTCGCGCGCGCATTACGCGATCAATGAGCCGGACACAGTGCATCCGGAACTGGCGGGTCCGGTGAAGAGCACACCCGCGCACATCGGCTATGAGATTCAGATCCTGGATGATGATAAAGCGACTTATCCCACGGGCAGCATCTATACGCTCCAGGCGGCAAAGACGGGAGCCCTGCGGCACAGCGAATGGAACAGCATGGAGCTGGAGTCACGGAACGGTCTGATCAGGGTCCGGCTGAATGGTGAGATTGTGGCGGAAAACCCCGGCGATCCCGCTCGCCCGAAAACTGGCCCCATCGGGCTGCAGTTGCATGACCGGTTCTCGTTTATCCTGTTCCGCAACGTGCGGATTCGCGAGATTAAACCGTGAACCGGCGAAGTTGAATCTTATCGTCTTCAAAAACGCCCAACCCCAGCATTCCGGCGATCTCAATATGTTCGATCTGCGAGTTCAGGTAGTGACTATCTTCATCTGGCTTTGCCAGTGAAAGCGGCAGCATTCCCATCTGCTTCCGCTTCGTATCGATTACGCTCAGACCTGTCTTATCGAGCGCCACCGGATCCGTCGCGAAGTACATCGTCTTGTGTTCCCAGATGTATTTCGCTCTGCCTCCCGGGCCGCCATGGAAGGAAGCTTTCACCGCATCGCAAATATGCAGCGTGGCCTTTTCGCGAATTACAGGCAGGCTAACCACGCTAGGGATAAACACTCCGCATGCGTTCAGCGTAGGCGTGGTGTGGCTGCGGTTCACATTGTTCACCATGCCGTGTGACATGTTCTTCAGGCAGATTGTAACGCCCGCCGACTGATGATGCTTCAGCACAGGCAGATTGATGAACTTGTTGATCTGCTTTGTGACTACCCGCGCGACATAGGAGCGGCGCATGTGGAGATCGTTATAGTCTTCCCCCGGCTTGATGAGCGCCATCTCCATGTAGTGGTCGGGATCGTAGCCGCCCATGTCGTGCTGCCACTCATCGTACTTCTCAGAGGCAGCTTCCCAGCGGAGCCCCGGCGGCAGCCACTTATCGATCCCCGCCGCAATGGTTTCTTCCCGGTAGCGGTTGAACACGACAATGTCGCGGATCGGCACTCCTGCCTCG
>JAUZEU010000231.1 GCA_030838885.1 Bryobacterales bacterium
CCGTGTTGCGCCGCCCCGCCATGACGCTGCTGTCTTTCTGCGCGCTGTTCTGCATAAGCCTGCTGTTATTTCCACTGCTGGGCCTCTCGTTCTTCCCGCGGACCGATGCAGGCCAGTTCGTAATTAACGTCAAAGCGCCCAGCGGCACGCGCCTGAACATAACCGAAAGCGAGATCGCAAAAGTGGAAGCGCTGATCCGCAAAGTGGTTCTCCCCGAGGATCTCGAGATGATTGTCTCGAACATCGGCGCCACACCCGACTTCTCGGCCATCTATACCACCAACTCCGCCGTCCATACCGCCTTCGTGCAGGTCAGCCTCAAAGAGAATCACAAGATCGGCAGCCACGAATACATGTCCCGTATGAAGCAGCAGATGGCGCGTGAACTGCCGGAACTCAACGCCTACTTCCAGTCCGGCGGACTCGTGGATGCCGTGCTCAATCTGGGGTTGCCGGCACCCATCGACGTCCAGGTGGCCGGCTCAAACATGGAAAAGAGCTACGATGCAGCGATCCGGCTTGCGGAGAAGATCAGACACATCCCCGGAGTAGCCGATGCGTTCATTCCCCAGGACATCGATTACCCCGCGCTTCAGCTTGACGTAGACCGTCTGCGCGCCAGCCAGATGGGGCTCAATCAGCGAGAGGTGGTGAGCAACGTGATCACCGCGCTCACTTCCAACCAGATGATCGCGCCCAGTTTCTGGATCGATCCGAAGACAGGCAATGACTACATGCTGACTGTGCAATACGCCGAAGATCAGGTGAAATCGCTGTCCGACCTGCGAGCGATTCCTCTCCGTGGCGCAGGCAAGCCGGACCCCACGCGCCTGGACATGGTCAGCGCCGTGACTCGCATCAAATCACCCACGGAAGTAGATCACTATCAGTTACGCCGCACGACAGATATCTACGTGCGCCCGCTGAACGAAGATCTCGGCAAGATCGCCGAATCCATTGATCGCGTGATTGCCGAAACCCAGGTTCCCGCCGGCCTCTCCGTCACGCTCCGAGGTATGGTCCAGGGAATGCGGGCATCTTTCCGCAGCTTCTCACTGGGCCTTTGCCTGGCGGTCGTGCTTCTCTATCTCATCCTCGTCGCACAGTTCCGTTCATTTGTGGACCCGTTTATCATTCTGCTCGCAGTCCCTCCTGGTATCACCGGAGTCCTCCTCACTCTGGTCCTGACAGGCACCACCCTGAATGTGATGTCACTGATGGGAGTAGTGATGCTCGTCGGTATCGCGGTGTCCAACAGCATCCTGATCGTCGAGTTCACACGCCACCTCCGCGAGCAAGGCATGGCAGTGCGCGAAGCGGTCGCCACCGCATGCCGCGTTCGTCTCCGCCCCGTGCTGATGACTTCGCTGGCCACCATCATCGGGCTGCTGCCGATGGCGCTCAAACTCGGCGCCGGCAGCGAGTCGTATGCGCCGCTCGCCCGTGCCATTCTGGGCGGCCTCACAGTTTCTGTACTGCTGACCGTTTTCCTCGTCCCAGCAGCCTATCTGCTGGTCTACCGTAAGTCCGATGAGCTGATCCATGCGTAGACTACTACAACCGGCTATCGCTCTTGCTTTGGCCGGAGCCGCCACCGCGCAACAGCCCATGCACCTTACTCTGCCCGCCGCGGAGCAACTGGCGCTGAAGAACAATCCCGCTATATCCGCCGCGGTCTTCACAGCGCGCGCGGCCGCACAGGCCCCGGCCGAACTTCGCTCCGGCCTGCAGCCCACCATATTCGGAAGTGTGACGGGAGTGGGTGCAGACTCCGGTTCGCGGCTTGCTGCCGGCGCGCTGAATAACCCGGTGGTGTACAACCGGCTGGGCACCGGGCTCACGGTCAACCAGTTAATTACCGATTTCGGAAGGACCGCCAGCCTGGTCGAATCGGCGAGTTTCCACGCGGCTGCCGAAGACCAAATCGCTGAAAGCGTGCGCGCCAACGTGGTCCTTCAGACCGCGCGCGCTTATTTCGCCGTACTCCGCGCGCGCTCCGTGCTGACCGTCGCGCAGCAGACCGTGTCAGCCCGCCAGCTTGTCTCCGATCAGGTGACTCAGCTTGCACAAAGCAACCTGAAATCGCAGCTGGACGTGAGCTTCGCCAACGTGAATCTGGCTCAGGCGAAGATCAGTCTGTCGGCCGCGCAGAACGATCTCAGTTCGGCTACCGCGCAACTCGCTGCAGCCCTCGGACTGCCCCAGCAGCGTGACTTCAATCTGGAGGAAGAACCTAACCCGCCAGCCATGAGCGAGACCGATGCAGACTACATTCGCGACGCAATCGCAAAACGTCCCGAACTGGCCAATCTGCGGCTGGAGGTCAGCGCCGCCGAGCGTGGCCTGCACGCCGAAAGGGCCTTATCTTATCCGACCATTGGCGCAATCGGAACCGCTGGCTTTGTTCCCGCCGGTGAAAGCAATGTGCCGGGTCGCTATGGAGCGATTGGGGTCAACTTGTCCATACCCATCTTCAACGGCGGGCTCTTCCGGGCGCGCCGAACCGAGGCTGAGTTGCGCCTGCAAGCCGCGGGTCGTCGCGTTGAGGACTTGGCAAATCGGATTGTGCGCGACGTGCGTATGGCCTGGCTGGATGCCAGAACAGCCTTTGAGCAGGTAGGCCTCACGCAGCAGTTACTTGATCAATCCAAACTCGCGCTTGACCTGGCACAGGGCCGCTACCAGTTAGGGCTAAGCTCAATCATTGAGCTAAGTCAGGCACAACTCAACTTCACCTCCGCGCAAATCGCGAACGCCGGTGCGAAGTTCAATTACGAATCGCAGCTTTCATTTCTTGCCTATCAGGCAGGGACTCAGCGGTGACTGCAGGCCCGTATGTCCTGGATCGCAAACCTGCTGCGCCCGGCTGAACCACGCATCCGGGTTTTTGGCATCTTGCCCGGTGCTCCCGACCGCGCTGCGCTCACCGGTATTGCCGAGCGCGCCGGTTGGGAACTCAAACTCGCCGCGGACACAGGCTCAGCGCTCCGGATCCTGAAACACTACGAAGCGCGCGTCATCATCTGCGACCGGGAGCAGCCGGATTGCGAATGGCGCCAAACCATCAGCCTTCTGACTACGCACGCTCCCGCAAGCTGCCTCATTCTCACCTCATCCGTGACCGACGACCGTCTCTGGCTGGAGGTAATCGAGCGTGGCGGCTATGATGTGCTCACTATGCCATTTCATGAGAGCCGGGTACTGAATGCAGTGCGCCTCGGTTCGGATCAGGTCAGGAAATAACGCCTTTCCGGACGGCGTAGAGAATCAGTTCAGGCGTGCCCTTCAGATGCAGCTTGTCCAGTATGTGGGCACGATGCGTCTCCACCGTGTAGAGGCTCAGATTGAGCAGCGCCGCAACCTGCTTGTTCGAGTTTCCTTCCGCCAGCAACTGCAGCACTTCGCGTTCGCGCATAGTCAGCAATTCATAGCTGTCCTCCACGCCGCGCTCCTGCAGTTGCCGCAGGAAATCCTCCGCCAGCATCTTACTGATAGCCGGACTGAAGAATGCCTTGCCATCGCGCACCGCGTGTATCGCGTTGATCAGATCGGCTTCCGCCGAGTCTTTCATCAGATACCCGCGGGCGCCGGCTCTCAGCGCACGCGCGACATACCCCTCATCGGAGTGCATGCTGAGCACAACGACTGCGGTGTGCGGGTTCTTAGACGTGATCTGCCGTGTAGCATCCAGACCATTCAGCAGCGGCATCGCAACATCCATCACGGCTACGTCAGGAGAAAGCTTCTCCGCCAGGTCGACCGCTTCCCGGCCATCGGCGGCTTCGCCCACTACCTGAAGATCCGGCTGCCGCTCCAGCAGGACACGCAACCCGGACCTCATCACCGTATGGTCGTCAGCAAGCAGGATTCGAATCGTTCTCATACGGGCAGGGGCAATCTCACCATTACCAGTGTCCCCCGGCCCGCATCCGATTCCACATTGAAAATTCCTCTCAGATTCGTAACCCGCTCCTGCATGCCAAGCATTCCCATGCCGCGCACGCCCTCGGTATCGAAACCTTTGCCGTCATCCTGCACGGAAAGCACCAGCGCACCCGCATGCACGCGCAGCGTGACGCGAACCGTAGTGGCCGCTGCATGCCGTTCGGAGTTATGCAGTGCCTCCTGCACAACCCGGTAAATGGACGTGCGATATTCATCCGGAAGTTGCTCCGGCACGCCGGACGCATCCACCGTGACAGCCAGCCCGGTGCGCCTGGCAACTTCCCGCCCCTGCCACTGCAGTGCCGGCACCAGACCCAGATCATCCAGCATGGAGGGCCGCAGCAGAAGCGCCATATCGCGAACGGACCGCAAAGAGGACTCCGCCAGCGTTCGCAGTCCGGTGAGGTGCCCCGCCACAGCCGTGCGCGCAGAGCCGTTCATATCCGCAGTCATGTTACTAAGCGCCACAAGCAGCGCGGAAAGCGACTGGCCCACTTCATCGTGAAGCTCACGCGAGATCGCCCGTCGCTCGCTCTCCTGCACCTGGAGCAGGCGATTCGAGAGTTCCTTTAGCTCAGACCGCGCCTGTTCCATCTCACCCAGGTGCGCCGCAGCGCCGCGCTCGTAAGCGAGGGTCTTCCGGGTAGTGACAATCGCCAGCAGCAGGCCAAGCCCCAAAGCCACAAGCAGCGTCGCGGCTACCCTTACGCGAAAGCCGGAGAACAATTCCGTCACCTGGAAAATCCGTGAGTTCAACTCATGCTCATTGGCGGCACTCAGGCTGTCGGTCGTTGCGATCATTGCCGTTCGGCGCGGGTACACTTCATCCCGAAGAAACGCGTACCCAGCCGCTTTTCGCCGTTCCATATCCCACTTCATCACCGGCTCGAGCAGCCTCCAGTACTCGCTCAGTTCGCCTTCCAGATTTTGGAACGGAACCGATTCAGACGGACTCAACAACCTGCCGTAGGTCTTCAGCCTGCTGGCAATCTCGCCTCGCGCCGCGGACAGTTTTGCCAGGTGCGATTGTGCCAGTGCCGCGTCCGGCTCCAGAACATAATCGCGCACCCAGGTACCCGATAAATAAAGATCCGAACGAATCTGGTTCAGCAGGCGGTTACGCTCTACAAAGTCTTTGCGGATGCTGTCACTTCGGGTCTCGATGGAATGCAGGATGCGTACCGCATCCAGCCCGGTTAACGCAGTCAGCAGAAGCAGTCCGCCGAAGCCCGCAATGAGCATCAGCCGCGTTGGAGTCGCACCGGGGCGGGATTTCATTCTTGTAAACTATTCTGTCAGCCATGGCCACAGCGAGTTCCTAAATGTCCGCCGGGATTTTTTGACTCACCTCGCGCGCCAGGCTGTCCACCGCCGTCACGTTACTCAGTTCAACCACCTCCCGGTCGATATCGCCGTCAGGAATCCCAAGTTGCCTGCAGATAAGCCGCTGTAACTGCAGCATCTTCGTGATCTCTTTTTCCGCCAGGAGATTGATTTGAAGGTCCAGATGGCTGCGGCGGTCCGCACGCTGGCTCATACGGTTTTGCTTGATCAATACAAAGGTGGACAGCAGAACACCTTCAAGCGAAACCAGCATGCAAAGAAGTGCAAAAGGGTAGGGATCGAACTTCCAGAGGCCCATGTTGACGCCAACCCAGATGCCAAACCAGATCACATGAATCGCAACGAAAGCGATACTGCCCACGAATGAGGCGATGCTGTCTGAAATTCGGTCCGCCAGGGCTCGCTCTTTGGACGATTGTTCTTCCAGACTAAGAATCGTGTTAATGTTTTCCTGCGCCGAAACCGGCATCACAGGCCCAGTGGGAGCTTGCATACGGAGTTCGCCTCGCACTCCGCTTGCCAGTTCAGGAACACACCTGAGTCAAACTGTGGCGCAACCCGGCGAACGTGAACCGCAACACACTGACCTCCTTTATCGCGCTGCGATCATACCCACTTCCAACTCGTGAG
>JAUZEU010000256.1 GCA_030838885.1 Bryobacterales bacterium
TTGCCCTCCTGTTGGGGTTTCGGCAACCGAAACAGCTCGGTCAAAAAGGTGGATCGGCGCTGGAATGATTATAGGGGGGCTTGTTTTTGGTCAGTTCAAGCTATTTGCTGTCTTGGACAAGAGTGAACTAATGGAGCCCACATGACCAGCAGTATCGGATATCCAAGCAACCCCGGAGTCACGGCGTCGCCGAACCCGACATCCACCTGCGCGACGAATTTTACACGTACGCCTTCATAGTCCTGCTCTTCTTTGATTTCTCTACGGTCACGGTCTCTGCGGAAGGACCAGACCATCCGTCTCAACTGGAATCCGGCAGATTTCACGAGAGACTTCCGATCTCCGCAGCCCAGCATATCGAGATCTCTCGTCGGTCGATGTGGTTCATAAGTCCATGCGTGAAAGAGCATCGCGCCCTTCAGGATGAAGTGGTCCCGGTAGTCTGATCAGCTATGGCGATAAACCAGACGCCCCAGTGTGTATCGGGGTTTCGCCTTTGCCCGATCGACTCGATGCTATTTGTCATCAATGGGCGAGGGAAAGGCACGATCTTATGGTGGCTCCGCGGCGGGCCGATGTGAACCAGCGAACTTAGGCGAAGCATACCAGAGATGACGGAGCGGATGCTGATCCGGCATCCGTACGAAATGGTGGAGGACGAAATCCTTTTGAGGCATGACAAAAAAGAGCGTGCCGCCACACGTCTGCTATTGAATTTCGCCGTACGGCATGACGCTCGCGCCGGTGCTCCAGAAGATCTGTGATTGGGGGCGGAAACACGAGGCCCGGCTTAAGAGGATCATGATAGGTTTAGTTTGAAGTCCACGGAACTTTTGGCTTATGCGCCGCGGCTGCACTCGATCACAAAGCGGGCCTGGCCTATCCCTGCTCGGCTCCGGACAGAAACCGCTAACACGCGATGGCCTGGGACAATGGCGCTACCTGGCAGATCGCGGGGAATGACAGCAGGAATTACGCCCAGGGCCGGGCCGAGCCCGGTCAGTACGATGCCGCCACCGGCAGGGTGCTCGAAATCCTGGACTTCGTGCCCAACTCGTCAAACCCGCACGGGCCGGTCATTCACAACGGAACGCTCATCAGTGGCAACGCCGCAATCCATCCCGGATGGCCGGACAACGACAGCCCGACCAGCGGGAGGATCTTCCGTATCGCATTCACCTGTATCGCCTTCATTTGACTTTGTGCAGGATAGTATTCATGATCAGTCAAAGCCTGGAGAAATAACATGCTGGAACGTATCACTCGCAGAGAGACGGTAAGAAAAGGCCTGGCCGCGGCGAGTTTGCTGGCGTTGCTGCCGGAGGGCATCCTCCCGGCGTTCGCGGCAGACGAAACTCTTGTGCCCTTCACGGATCTGCCGGCGAACTTCAACCCGACGCCCAGTGCGGACAGACGAACTCTCGACGTTCGCCGGATTGACGGTCCGTTCACTCCCAAAGATCAGTTCTTTACTACCCAGCACTACGGTCATCCCCTAATGGATCCTGCGTCGTTTGCCCTGAAAGTCTCCGGGCTGGTCGAACGCCCGAGATCGTTCTCACTCGGCGATCTGCAGAAAATGCGCAGCACGGAAGTCGCGATCGGGTTCGAATGCTCGGGCAACCGGCGTCCTCTGCAGGGCCTCGCGGGCAACGCGCGCTGGACCGGCGTTCCTCTGAGAACGATTCTCGATCTGGCCGGCGTGAAACCCCAGGCACGCGAGTTCGTCTTTTTCGGCGCCGATCACGCGGAGGAAGACGTGGACTTCCGGGGACAAATCAATAAGGTGGAGCAGCAGTTCGGCCGGAGTCTTTCGCGGGAACAGGCACTCTCTCATGAGCCTCTTCTGGCCTGGGCGATGAATGGCGAACCCCTCACGCGCCACCAGGGTTTCCCGCTTCGGCTCCTCGTCCCCGGTTGGTATGGGGTGGCAAATGTCAAATGGCTTTCCAGCATCCACGCGCAGGAGGACCAGTATCTCGGAAAATTCCAGGCCCGCTGGTACCGCACGTTGAAAGGGGAAATGATCGACGGCGAGATGAAATGGACGGAAGCCGCGATCACCCGCATGCAGTTGAAGTCTTTCATCGCGCGTGTCACCCGCGGAGCCGGTTCGCACAAAGTGCTGGGTGTCGTGCTGAATGATGGAACGCCGCTGAAGTCAGTCGAAGTCAGCGTGGACGATGGACCGTGGCAGTCTGCCACGCTCGATCCGGCCACCCGCGGTAAGTATTCCTGGAAGCTGTTTACCTATGCCTGGCAAGGCGCCTCGCCGGGCGAACATACGCTCGTGTCGCGCGTGACCGACATCACCGGGAAGGTTCAACCGACGGCCGCAGATCTGGCCACGAAGAAAACATTTCTCGAAGACAACTCACAGGTCCCCCGCAAACTGATGATCTTCTGAGCCCCCTCCGGTCGCGACTCGTTCAGTTGCCGAGCGGCATGTTGCGCAGTAGCCCGTCGCAAAGCGCCGTGTTCGAATTTCCCGGTGAAAACTTACCTCATGTATCACGCGGAACGGAAGTCCATTGAGACTCAGGTGCCAGCGTGTCCATTCGTTGCTTGCTGCCACGATCCGGAACATCCATACCGATGTTGGTAGAGATCGGACGTACTTTCGATTACCAGGCTGAGGAGGAAATGCCTTCCCTCCAGTATTGTCATGCCCCAGGGGTGGGCACCCTGAACTTGAGTTGATCGCAGTCGAACTGGACTTTCCGCTGACGACCTCCGCCGCGATCGGGCGACGGGTCCTCGAAACAA
>JAUZEU010000273.1 GCA_030838885.1 Bryobacterales bacterium
ACCGCTGGCAGTGTTGTAAGTCAGCACCCCGCCCGGCTTTAGCTCAGACAGCAGCGGAGCATGCCCCGGCAGCACGCCTATGTAGCCATCGCGCGCCGGGACCTGCACCTCTGTCACCTGCTCTTCCACGAGCAGGCGTTCAGGACTGACCAACTGCAGCAGCAGAGTCTCAGGCATTTTTGAGAGTCTTTGCCTTTTCTATTACGTCTTCAATGGTGCCCTGCATGTAGAACGCCTGCTCCGGCAGGTCATCATACTTGCCGGCCACAATTTCGCCGAAGCTCTTGATGGAATCCGCCAACTTCACGTACTTGCCGGGGATACCCGTAAACTGCTCGGCGACATGGAAAGGTTGCGAAAGGAATCTCTGAATGCGGCGGGCGCGACCCACGATCTGTTTATCTTCATCGCTCAGTTCGTCGATACCGAGAATGGCGATAATGTCCTGCAGATCTTTGTAGCGCTGCAGCACTCCCTTGACGGCCTGCGCCGTGTTGTAGTGCTCATCGCCCAGGATGCGCGGATCGAGAATGCGCGACGTGGAAGCGAGCGGATCGACCGCCGGATAGATGCCCAACTCCGCGATGGAGCGCGAAAGGTTCGTGGTCGCGTCAAGATGCGCAAAAGCGGTGGCCGGCGCGGGATCGGTATAGTCGTCGGCGGGCACGTAAATAGCCTGCACCGAAGTAATAGAACCGTTCTTGGTAGATGTGATGCGTTCCTGCAGTTCGCCCATTTCAGACGCCAGGTTGGGCTGGTAGCCGACCGCGCTGGGCATGCGGCCCAGCAGCGCGGAAACCTCAGAACCGGCCTGGGTGAAGCGGAAGATGTTGTCGATGAACAGCAGCACGTCCTGATTTTCTTCGTCGCGGAAGTACTCGGCGACAGTCAGGCCGGTGAGACCCACACGCAGACGGGCCCCTGGGGGTTCGGTCATCTGGCCGTACACGAGCGCCACCTTGGACTTGGTATAGTCCTTCGGATCGATAACGCCGCCTTCCTGCATTTCGAGCCAAAGATCGTTGCCCTCGCGGGTACGTTCGCCCACGCCGGCAAAGACCGATACACCGCCATGCTTCATGGCGATGTTGTTGATCAGTTCCATGATGATGACGGTCTTTCCGACGCCCGCGCCACCGAAGAGACCGATCTTGCCACCGCGGAGGTAAGGCTCCAGAAGATCGATGACCTTGATGCCGGTCTCGAACATTTCGAGCTTCGTGGACTGATCATCGAACGAAGGCGCCTGCCGGTGAATAGGGTTGTGCTTCTTCGCATTCACAGGCCCCATCTTGTCCACTGGTTGACCAAGCACGTTCAGCACGCGCCCCAGTGTCTCCTTGCCAACCGGCACGGTAATAGGAGCGCCCGTGCTGACCGCCTTCATGCCGCGCACCATACCATCCGTCGGCTGCATCGCGATGGTACGGACGCGGCCTTCACCGATGTGCTGAGCGGCTTCGCAGATGATGTCGATCGGTACAGGAACGTCGAAGCCCTCGCTGGTGATGCGGATAGCGGTGTGGACTTCCGGAATCTGACCTTCGGGAAACTGGCAGTCGACCGCGGGTCCCGCGATCTGCACGACGTGACCAATTGTGCCGATGCTGTTAATAGCCTCAGTAACTGTTGCCATGAGAAAATCCTTTGTGCGGCGATACTATTCCGCGGCCGCCGCGCCGCTGACCACTTCGATAATTTCTTTGGTAATCGCCGCCTGCCGCACGCGGTTCATGTGCAACGTGAGCGAGTCGATCACATCCTTCGCGTTGGATGATGCCGTATCCATCGCGGTCATGCGTGCGGCCTGATAAGCCGCTACCGTCTCCAGCATCGCCCGGAAAACCGCGACCTCGATGTAGCGAGGCATCAGTTCTTCCAGCATGTCGAGCGGCGATTGCTCGTAGATATAATCCGTCTGCGCCTCGGAGTTCTGTTCAAGCGTGAGCGGCAGCAACTGCACCACGCTCAGCAACGAAGCCATCACGCTCTTGAAATCGTTGTTGATCACGAAAACGGCATCGGTCTCACCGGTCTTATAGCGGCGAATAACGTCCTTCGCGATTTCCGCGGCGTCCTGATACGTGGGACGATTCAGGACGTTGATATGTTCCGAGAGGATCTTCGCCTCGCGCCGGCGGTAGAAATCGCGGCCCTTGCGACCCACAAGAGTCAAGGTGATCTCGGCACCGCGATGCTCTTCGTGGAACTTCTGTGCGGCTTTGAGCAGGTTTGAGTTGAATGCCCCGGCCAGACCCGTGTCACTGGAAAATAAGATCAGATCCACGCGTTTCATTTCGCGCTTCACCAGCCAGACGCTGTCTGCAGCGCGCTCGTCCGACGCGGCCGCGGCCACCAGATTTGCCAACAGTTCGCGCATCGTCTTCGCGTAGGGGCGCGCCGCGATGACGCGTTCCTGCGCGCGGCGCAACTTGGCAGCCGAGACCATCTTCATGGCCTTGGTGATCTGCTGCGTGTTTTTGACCGAGCGGATGCGCCGCCGGAAATCGATCAAACTTGGCATCGTTTATGCCTTGGCGGACCGGGTGGCGCGATCTTTCCTGAACCGGTCTTTCAGTTCGTTGATAACCGCGGTCAGTTCCGCTTCCAGCGGTTTGTCGAATGCTTTTTTCTCGCGGATGGTGTTCAGAATGCCAGGCCTGGAGTTATCAAGGAACTTGTAGAGTTCCGCCTCAAACGCGCGGCAGTCTTCCACCGCGAGGTCGTCCAGAAGGCCCCTGGTGCCGGCGAAGATAATCGCAATTTGTTTCTCAACCGGAATCGGCTGGTACTGGGGTTGCTTCAGAATTTCGACCAGGCGTTTGCCGCGATTCAGCTGCGCCTGTGAAGACTTGTCGAGATCAGAACCGAACTGCGCGAAGGCCGCCAGTTCGCGATATTGCGCGAGATCGAGACGCAGCGCGCCGGCCACCTGCTTCATGGCTTTGATCTGCGCGTTACCACCGACGCGGCTCACGGATAGACCGACGTTGACGGCAGGTCGAATATTGGAGTTAAAGAGATCGCTTTCCAGATAAATCTGACCGTCGGTGATCGAGATCACGTTGGTCGGGATGTACGCGGAAACGTCACCTGCCTGCGTTTCGATAAACGGCAGAGCGGTAAGCGAACCACCGCCCAATTCATCGTTCAGTTTCGAGGCGCGCTCCAGCAGGCGGCTGTGAAGATAAAACACGTCGCCAGGAAATGCTTCGCGGCCTGGCGGACGGCGCAGCAGCAGCGAGATTTCGCGGTATGCGGCGGCGTGCTTGGACAAATCGTCGTAAACGCAGAGCGCGTGACGGCTGCTGTCGCGGAAGTATTCACCGATGGCGCAACCGGAGTACGGGGCAAGATACTGCATCGGGGCGGGGTCTGACGCGCTCGCCGAAACGACGATCGTATACTCCATGGCACCGAAGTCCTGGAGAGTCTTGACGACCTGCGCCACTGTCGAACGCTTCTGCCCGATGGCGACATAGATACAGATCATGTCGCCGCCCTTTTGATTGATGATGGCGTCGAGCGCGATCGCAGTCTTACCTGTTTGGCGGTCGCCGATGACGAGTTCGCGCTGGCCGCGGCCGATCGGAATCATGCCGTCGATAGCCTTGATACCAGTTTGCATGGGCTGCTTCACCGGCTGGCGGTCGATGACTCCAGGGGCGATGCGCTCGATGGCGTTGAACTTGTCGGTGAGGATAGGACCTTTTCCGTCGATCGGTCTGCCCAGTGCGTCCACCACGCGGCCGATCATCGCTTCGCCAACCGGCACGGACATGATCCTGCCGGTGCGTTTTACCTGATCGCCTTCGCGAACGTGCTGATATTCGCCCAGCAACACCGCGCCTACCTGATCCTCTTCGAGGTTCATGGCGATGCCCGCCACTCCGTGCGGGAACTCAATGAGTTCGCCCGCCATCACCTTATCAAGACCGTGAATGCGCGCAATGCCGTCACCAACAGAGATGATGGAGCCAACCTCGCTCACGTCGATAGCCCGGTCGTAGTTCTCAATCTCCTGCCGGAGAATTGTTGTAATCTCGTCTGCCCGAATTTGAGCCATATATTCCGAATTAGATATTGATTTTAGCTAACAGCGAGGCGCTGGCGCAGTGTGGCCAGTTGCCCGCGTACCGAGCCGTCGTAAACACGAGAGCCGACCGTGGCAGTCACTCCGCCGATCAGGTCCGGATCGACCGTGTACCACATACGCACCTGGCTGCCCGCAAGCCTCGCGAGTTCCACCGAAAGTCTGTCGCGCTGCTCGTCTGTAAGCTCCGATGCTGAGCTGACTTCAGCCCGCAGAAACCCGAGCCGCTCATCGAGCAGCAATTCAAAAGAATTGATCATTTCGGGAAGTGCCGCAACCCGCCCACGATCGCTTAAGACAAGAATGAAGTTGAGTATGATCCGTTCCAGCCCGAGAGCTTCTCCAATTCGGCGGATCACCAGGCGCTTCCGCGCCGACGAGACCGCAGGGGAGGCAAGGATGGTCTTTAACTCTGGAGTGGACTGAACCGCCGCTGCAAAAGACCTTAGCTGCAGGATAGCCACCTCAGGTTCAATTCCGGCGTTGGAAGAGGTGACAATGTCGACCAGGGCACTCGCGAAGCGGCTGACCACCGCTGAGGATGTCATGAGAGTTTACCTGCCCCAGTGGAGGAGCCGATCTCGCCCAGAAAATTCTGGATGAGCGCCGATTGCACATCTCCGCTCATGCGGGCCCGTACTTTCTGCTCGGCCAGATCTATCGCCATTTTGGCCGCATACCGTTGTACGGAAAGCCTGGCGAGTTTGGTAGCGGATTCGATTTCGAAAGCGGCGTTCTGCTGAATTCGTGTCAACTCGGCCACTGTGTCACGCTTCAGGCGGGCACCTTCGCGTTCGAGTTCCACCCGAGCGTCTGCCCGCATCGCGGAGATTGCGTCTCCCAGGCCCGATAGCTTCGCACTGACCGCTGCGGCGCGAGCATCCGCCTCCGCTTTGGCCCTTTCGCCAGCTGCGAGACCTTCCTGAATTTGCTGAGACCGGGTCACCAGCATGGGGCCCATGTTCCTGGATATGAGGTAACCGAGAATTCCCGCGAGAATTGCGAAGTTAGCCCACTTCCACAGCTCCATGCCGGGCTTTTCTTCCCCGGATCCGGAACTCTCGCCAACTCTGTGTTCGGCGTCCTGCGCAAACGCGCATCCAGGCACAGTGGTTAAAACCAATGCACCAGCAAGCAGCAGTCTTGCAGGGAAATTCCTAAGCGAATTTGTCATGCGGCCCGCCGCGCGAGAATGGCATCGGCGATTTGCCCCGCCAAGGTTTCACTTTGTACTTCCAGGCTCTGCTGCGCGGTCTGAGCTTCCCGTGCGATAGCCGCTTTGGCTTCGGCTACACGTGCATCGGATTCGACACGGGCTGCCCGAACCTGCCCCGACTGTTCGTCTTGCAGATGCTTCAGAAATTCAGCCTGTTCACGATAGATTTCGCTGCGTGCCTGAGCCAGCGCCGCTTCGTATTCCGCTACCTTCGTATCGGCATTTCGCAGGCTTTCTTCGGCGGCTTTGCGTGCCCCTTCCGTCAATCGGAAGCGCTCCGCCAGTACCTTGTCGAGAGGCTTTAAGTACAAATATTTGACGCAGATGGCAAGAATAATGATGAGAAAAAACGTAGGCAGCCCGTTCAGGACAATGCCACCTAACGCATGCAGAGTTTGATCCATTTCAAGAGGAAGCGCAGGACTACCAACTACCGGGTAAATACCAAGCTACCATAGCCGGTTTTGACGGGTCAAACCGCCCCGGTCCGCTCTGGCCCGCCCCGGACGGATGGGACGTACCGAATCAGTCCGGACGTGCGTCAATGTTTGGATGCCAATTCGAACGCGGCGCAGTCAGGCTGAGAAAGAATACGCTGGAGCGGTGGAGAAAAACCGCCCGGATTTTCCGCAGCTTCGAAGAAGCGGAGCGCGCTGAACGCGAGTATTACGCCGGCCTAACGCCTCAGGAGCGAATAGAGATCGTCAACGAACTCCATGCGAAACGTCACCCCGATGCCGATCAGCAGCGACTTCAGAGAGTTTATCGAGTTACTACGCCTGGAAAATGTTGAGTATCTGGTAGTGGGCGCGTATGCAGTGGCGTGGCACGG
>JAUZEU010000315.1 GCA_030838885.1 Bryobacterales bacterium
ATCAGGTGCGCGGCGGCGATCTGTTGCAGGTGGAATACGACGACAGCGAGAATACGCTCACGTTCGCTAAAACAGCCGAGAATATGCCGGCTTACGAAATGATCGAGATGGCTGACCCCGCGTTCGGAACCCGGTCGGTGGTTGCGGCCGGCGCGACTACAGGACTCGATTACCCGAATGTGGCTCATGCGAAGGGTCGGGGATCACGCTAGGCGCGGCTCAGAGGAAAGCTTTGGTCAGTTTGCCCACGATGCCCTTAAGGATGCGGTCGCTCAGGCTGCCGAATGGGTTGTCGGTGGTCAGGTAGGTCCACGTAGCGCCTCTTTGTGATGGATCGAAGCCGTTCAGTGTGGCTTCCTGAAGACGGGTGGTGATTTCGTCATCAAGGCCAGCCATCATGTCTCGGAACATGCGGTCGATCCGGGTGAGGAATTCGAACAGTGGATCGCGCCCGCCCCAGGAAACCCACTGAATACCGGATCGTAATTCGGTCACAGCGGCCAGATAATCCGCCCAGAGATCGTCGATTGCGCGCAAGGTCACCAGGCGGTCGAACTCCGGGGCATCATTGCAGAGAGTCTCCTGGCGCTGTCTGTGGATCATCTGGCGCTGCCCTTCGAGCGCTCCTTCATACTTCTGCAAAAACAGGCGGATTTCGAGGTTCTTGCTTTCGATAATGCGCTGCACGGATTCGGGGGTGTGATTCAGCCTTCCGATGTCCTCGCCGTATCGCACCATGATGTCGTCTTCAAGGGAGACGATGAAACGCGAACTGCCGGGATCGCCTTGTCTGCCCGCGCGGCCTCGTAACTGGAGGTCGATTCGGCGGGCTTCGTGCCGGTTGGTTCCAATAATGTGCAGTCCACCGGCGCTGGCCACGCCCTCGCCTAATGCGATGTCCGTGCCGCGTCCCGCCATATTTGTCGAGATTGTAACGGCGCGCAGTTCGCCTGCCTGGGAGATCAGTGCTGCTTCCTTTTCTTCGTGGCGCGCGTTCAGAACCTGATGCGGGATGTCGTGGAGCAGAGCGCTGAGCCGCTCCGATTCGCCGACGCTTGCGGTGCCGATCAGTACCGGGCGTCCGCTCAGATGGACGGTGCGGATCTCGTCGAGAATCGCCTGCTCCTTCGCCCGCTTCGTGTGATAGACCTCGTCTGGATGATCTGTCCGAATCATCGGGCGATTGGTTGGGATCACCTCGACGTCCAGGTTGTAGATCCGAAGAAGTTCGTCGGCCTGGGTGGCGGCAGTGCCTGTCATTCCGGCAACGTGCGGGTAAAGGGCGATCAGATTCTGGAGCGTTATGGAGCCGAGGATACGACCCTGCGTCTTAATGGCGACACCTTCTTTGGCTTCGATGGCGGTGTGCAGGCCGGCGGGCCAGCGGCGATCGTGCGCTATACGACCTTTGAATTCGTCAACCGACTCGATGCTGCCATTGCCAACGATGTAATCGGCGTCACGGCGGAGCAGGGCGTGGGCATGAAGCGCATCCTGAACGGCAGTGAGCACGGAAAGATTTTCTTCAGCGTAGAGGTTGCCGCAGCCGAACTCGGCTTCGACCATGCGGATACCTTCATCCGTGAGACCGGTATTGCGGAAGTGCTGCTCGATGGTGAAGTGAAGGCCGAGACGGAGACGGCGAACCGCACGATCGACGCGGACGGCCAGTATTTCCTCACCAAACTCGCCACCGGCAATGACGAGCGGGATGCGGGCTTCGTCGATGAGTATGGAATCGGCTTCATCGATGATGGCGGCAGCGAAAGGCCGATGGACCTGATCTTCAGGGTGCAGCGCCAACTGGTCACGCAGGAAATCGAAACCAATTTCGTTAGCGGTGGAGTAGGTGATGTCGTACGCGTAACCTTGCTTACGTTCCGCGGTGGACATGCCTTGTTGAATGCAGCCGACCGAGAAGCCCAGTGCTTCGTAGATATCGCCCATCCACTGGGCGTCGCGGCGGGCAAGGTAGTCATTGACGGTCATCACGTGAACGCCTTGGCGCTTCTTTGCATACCAGATGATGGCGGGAACGGCGCCGAGCGTTTTGCCTTCGCCAGTCTGCATTTCGATGAGGCGGCCCTGAGCGAGCGCGAGCGCGCCGTGTAACTGGACGTCAAACATGTTCAGGGAAAGCACGCGGCTGGCTACAAGGGCGGAAACGGCAATCACTTCGTCGAGGCTGGTGGTGGAGTGGCAAATCTGACGGAGTTTCGGGTTGGATAAATCGGCCCACTCGGCGCGCAGCCTGTTTATATTTGCAATAGAGATTTGTTCGGCGGAATTATGCGGAAATAACGAACGGAGAAACTGACGCATAGCACCTCCTGGTGCACTTGACTTCGCGGGCGTACTGTTGACAGCAAGAAACGACGCTTAGCGAGTGGAGGTGGGCGGAGGGCGTTGAAAGTGCGAAGAAGAGCCGAGCCACGGGTTGGTACGCTCACGATGCCCGGTCCGAAGCTGTACAGAGGGCTGGTCAGGCCAGATGATGCGCGGACGTTCGGGATCCGGAGATTCCTGTTGCAGAAGTTCCGCGATGATGAGGCAGGCGGCACTGCGGACCTGGGCGAACGGGGCGCTGCGAGAGACAGGTGTGGCCTGAAGTGTCCCCAGCGTCAGCAGGACGGACAGTAACCAAACGAGTCTGCGCGTTCTCGGCAACGCCCTCCATTATAGCCGGGCGGGACGGAGGTATTTCCGATAAACTACCCTGCGGGAGCCAACAAGATGAAGCAGCATGACGCCGGGCGGGATCGCCGGTCATTCCTTAAGAAGATCGCCGCTGCGAGCGGGGCCACGATGTGGGCCGGTAGCCCGCTGGCGCAGGGGGCTACCAACTGGTCGAGACAGATTGGGCTGGAAATGTACACGGTGCGCGATCTGACGCCGAAGGATTACGAAGGCACGCTGGCGAAGGTGGCGGAGATCGGCTACAAAGAAGTGGAGCCGGCCTCCGACTATGCGGGCATGGAGCCGAAGCAGTTTCGCCTGATGCTGGACCGGTTGGGACTTTCCATGCCGAGCACGCACGTTGGTGCGACGGAAGGGCCCGACCTGGAGAAACAACTGGAGGGCTTCCAGATCATGGGGATTAAGTACACGGAGGTACGCGGCGCGGGAGGTCGCGGTGCGGGTCGCGGACCGGGCCGGCCGGGCGGGGCAGCAGCAGTGCCTGGAGCGCCCCGTCCGCCGGCCCCGGCGCCCACAGAAGAAGCGATCAAGCGGCAGGCAGACCAGCTCAACAAACATGGTGAGATTGTGAAGAAGTTCGGCATGAAGATGCTGATGCACAACCACACGATGGAATTCGCGTTTCTGGAGGGAAGCACCACGAGGCGACCTTACGACATCCTGCTCTCCGAGACTGACCCTTCGCTGGTTGCGATGCAGCTGGACATCGGCTGGGCTTCTGTCGCCGGGCAGAACATCCTGGAAATGTTCCGGAAGAATCCAGGACGGTTTGAGCTTTGGCATGTGAAGGACGCGAACGGCATTAAAGAGATGAGTCCGCAGATAACCCAGGGGGAACGGCAGAGGGCGGCGAAACTGGTG
>JAUZEU010000371.1 GCA_030838885.1 Bryobacterales bacterium
CGGCGAGTCTTTCGAAATGCCATATAAAGCTCGGGTACGCCCTGCACAAACCCGCCAGGCCAGCGAAGAGGCAAATGCCTGAGATGAGGGGAAAACCGCGCATGAGGTTGAATTCATAATAGCGGCAAAAACGCGCGGCTGGGCTGAGAAGTGTCGGATAGTAAGCAGAGGCTCATGAGAGTAGCCGCTCAGAGAAGGCCAGGAAGCGAGGCGGGATTTGGCGAGATCTGATCAGGCAACAGGTCGCAAGCTCAGCCCCTAACGTTTCTCGATAAAACAGAACGTCGCATCGCAACGCATATGCCAATGATTCAGACCCAAACGCCGCAAGACGACACGCGCTGGTTCACCACCGGCGGAGAACGGCATTTCCGCCATTCCCCACAGAACTCCCGCCACAGATGACTGACAGCAACTCACATGCAGTCCCGTTTGTTTTGAAAGATCCTTCGCCATCAATGCTGCAGTTTCGTGGATCTTTCTAATGCCAGGCAGAATCGTTATCGGCTGATCAAGTAATGGAGTGAGGGCTACCGAGCGGCCCTCAGCGTCCCGGGTTCGCGTGGGCACGAAAGAGAAAATGCCATTGTCCTCATCAAGCCTGTATGCGAATTCGGAGTGAGCTTTGGCGGCGGTAACAATGCTCTCCAGCAACCGGCCAACGTCCCGCGGCTTGCCGTCCGGGGTGAGAGGAAATTGAACTTCAAAGCCCCACCGTGCGGGAGCGGGAATAACCGGCCGAACGCTCGAGGATTGACTAACCGGATCCTCGGCCCCTACAGCTATCCCAAACTGCGATTCGAGAGTAGTCGCGATTGCGTCCAGCGGACGCAAGCTATTTACTGACAGGGTAGCGAAATCACCCTTACGCTCAAGAGTTGCAACATCAGAGGACTGCGCTGTCGCGGCAGAGCTTGCAAGCACGAGCAGGAAAACAATTCGCATCTGGTCACAAGAATAGCGCCCTCACCCCCTCAATTCCTTGGTTTCGGTATGCGGTCGGCCATCTGCCACCATTCCCGCACCGGCCAACGCTGAGAATCTGCATGCCGTATCAGCGTGCATCAGCGTTGATCCTCTTTTCTATCTGCGCTTTGAAATTCCACAAAACCCGGGCCCCGCACCAGGCCACATTTCTTAGTGACCAAATTGAAAAATAGACTTTTTCAAAACCACAACAACTTACCCCCGGATCCCCAACCGCAACACTTGTTCGCCCACTCCCACCAGGCTAAATCAGGGGCGTAATGACATCTTGATCGGAATACGAGGATACCGTCGCAGGAGAGCGCACAGGTTTCAGCAATGCGACGCGAACATGGCGCGAGCGCGGGCCATCGACGCGACTCTAAGGGGCTGGAGCAGTTCACAAATGGTTTGGCGCGGCATATGTAGCAG
Source organism: Bryobacterales bacterium (assembly GCA_030838885.1). GTDB lineage: Bacteria > Acidobacteriota > Terriglobia > Bryobacterales > Bryobacteraceae > BOG-234. Next base: position 1,399 of record JAUZEU010000371.1, read on the forward strand.
TCTTTCGCGGATCGCGGACGTATCCCCACCCGGGATGCACCGGAGCTGAAACTGGATGCGGTTTCTCTCGAATATGCGAAACACTTCGGAAGCTTTATAAAAGCGGCCGATCGTAGCTTTACCGACATGTTGTACCGAAGATTCCGGGACGAAAATATTTAGCAAGCCCGCAGACTTAGCCCGGACGCCCCATTCCGCATCTTCCCAGTAGAAGGGGTCATAGCACGTCGTCCTGTTGACGAAGTGCCGGAGCCACTCTGTCTGAAAGAGAGAGGATCCGCCACCGCAGTAAAAATGCTCCACCGGACCAGTAGCCGCACCGTCGAGTTCAAGAAGATTCGCGAGTCCGTCAATAAATTCGATTCCGGTCCGGTTCGTTTCCCTCGCGCTCTCTTTGCTCGTCATGCTAATGCGCGAAGCGAGCGAGAATACGGCGGGCGCCCTGTGCCGCAAAAGATTAGAAAGAGCGTCTTCAGCCAGCCACACGTCGTTGTTCAGAAGGTAAGTCCAGCCGGCGGTAACGTGTCGTAAACCTCTCCGAATGCCGGCGGTGAAACCCAGCGGCCGCGAAACGAAGATAAACCGGAAACCCGGATACCTGGCTATCAATCTCGCGTAGTCGGCGCGGCGGGAGCCATTGATCACAACGACAACCTCGGTCCGAATCGAAATCTTCGCCAACGCGGTTTCCAGCGCCGCAAGGCAGGCAGCAAGCATTGTTGCACTGCCGCGTTCCGGAATGATGACCCCAAGCGAATCATCGGGCAGCGACCGGCTTGGGATAGGCGGCAGGAGTCTCTGCGTCGCTGCAATACGCTGGAGAGGCCCCAGAACCCTGAATAGAAGATCAGCAGCCTTCCGGTTGAGATGAAGAGCTGACGTGGTCGGGAGTCGAGTCGTCGGAGGCTGCAGTGCCTGAGCCACTGTGGTAAGTTCCGCACTGAATAAAGCAAATCCGAGTTCGCGGGCGTCGTTGCTCAAACCACGCCGCCATGGAGAAAACCCGTGCTCCACACGAGCAACGAAGCGGTTGGTTTGTGTGGAATCATCGAGCCCAAGCTCAACCCGGAAGGGCCGCGACTGGTCGTCGTTGTTTCGCACAAATGCGATCCGCTCTCCGTCGCGCAGGAACTCCACAGAGTTGGATTGCGGACCCCCCGGAAGCAGGCCGCTCAAAACCAGAGAAGTTTGTCCGTTTCGTTCGCATTCGAAGCTCGACGTGGTTCGTGACCACAAAGTGCCGCCTTCGTCTCGCTCGTACCAGCCCCAGGACATCCGTGCCGCGCCGGTTTCCGCAACTGGCGCCCGGAAGATACAGCCTGCGCACTCGGGTATCTCATTTTTTGCGTAACGGTCGCGAAAATCTCGGTACTCGGGCCCCTGCCAGATATCGCGCAAGGTGGAAGATCGGAGATTGCCGATGGCCTTTCTATCCATCACCTCGCATGCCACAACGTCGCCATTCGAAAGGACATGTACGGTCTCAAACGGATTCTGCTCGCACGTAAAAGCGCCACGCTGGTGGCCGAAATCCGGTGGGCGCGCCACAGAGATCCGCATTCCCGGATTCCCATCGCGGGCCGCTTTGACGTTCAAATCGAGCGCGGTTTGAAAAGGCTCGGTCAGCTTTCCGTCCTCGCCCGCTTCGATATCAAACCGGGGAGGCACTCCAGAGCGGCGTATGACAGGATGAATCGAGAGTGAGGAGGCTCCACTGTCTGCCGCGAGCGCCGCGATGGCGGGCAGTTCGGTCACATTCGAGTGCATCGCGACAACTGCGAAATCGATTGCGGGAGGTCGTGACTCGTCGCGGGCCGTGTTAAGAAGGATTTTGAGCCGCCGCTCGAATGAGTCCAGCGCTCCCCCGCCATAAAGAATCGGGAACCTCTTATGGTCGAGACTATGGAGCGAGATGCTGATCCGATCGATGCCAGAGCTGGCAAGCCTGCGTATTGTTTCCATCGGCATACTCACAAGCGAGGTCACCATCTCCAGATGGGCACGCGTTGCGGCCTTCGTTTTTGCGATTGCTTCGATCAGGCACGGATAGTTGGCGGACTCGCCGGAATAATTGAGACGGATGATTTCGGGGCAATCAAGAGAACTCAGAACCGATTCAAGCATCGTCATGTTCATGTGCTCGCCTTCGCCCCGAAGGTTCTCCCGCGAGCAGAATACGCACCTCAACGGGCACTTCGAAGTCAGCTCGATCCATACGACAGCAGGCCCTTGCCGTGGCGCGAGACTCACCGTTGGTACCCGGCTTTGGTCATGAAACGATCTTAGCGTGCACATTCCTGGACGCGTGTTTGCTGTTAATGCGGCTTTGGGCTTCCGTTCGGGCGCAATCCGCGCCCCGAGACGAGTGAACAAGGTCAAGCTGCGGCCTTCTGAACTTCTGAGGTTTGGTGAATATTTCAGTAGCAATTGTGTGCTCGAAAGCGGTCGTGAACGGCTGACTGGACGCGCCACGCGCACTCGTAACTTACGTCCCGCTGACTACACAAAGCAGAGGGAGCATCAATGAGTACCAATTCCGAAGCCCGGATTCCTGACCGCCGTCTCTGTTGCAAAAGTGCCAGGGTATCGCGTCGATGCCGGCGATTCGTCTGGAACGAAAACTCGGAACGCTGCCGGCGACAACGATGATCGGGATCCGGCGGGCGCTGACGTTCGCCTTGGATTTGGACAGTTCAGGAAACCAGTCTGCTCTGGCGCTATAGCTGTCAAAGACCCTCCCGAACGAGTCCCGAACGCATACGCCGATCTCGAACTGGAAACGTGGACCAAAATGAAGATCGAAGTCGTGGGGCGGTCCGCGAGCCTGTACCTGAATGGATCGGCGAAGCCGGGCCTGATTGTCGACGGCATCACGGGCGAGG
>JAUZEU010000326.1 GCA_030838885.1 Bryobacterales bacterium
TCGACAAATGGGATATGCCGGCCGTCGATCCGACTACGTTCCAGTCCAGCCGGCCCGGTGTCTTCTTCGGCGGCGATGCCGCATGGGGGCCGAAGAACATCATCTGGGCTGTAGAACATGGTCACCAGGCGGCAATTTCCATCCACAATTACTGCAACCAGATTCCTGTGACCGAGCGGCCCGCATGGGGAATGAATCTGATCAGCCAGAAGATGGGAATCAGCGAATGGAGTTATCACAACGACTTCAATCCGGCACATCGACAGAAGATGAAACATGTCGACCTGGTGCAGCGGTTCGAAGATCTTCATGTGGAAGTGGAACTTGGATTCTCAGCGGAACAGACTGCGCGCGAAGTACAACGTTGCCTGAACTGTGACGTAGAGACGGCATTTACAGCAGCGAAATGCATTGAGTGCGACGCCTGTATCGACATCTGCCCGCTTTCCTGCCTGACTATTGCGACGGACGCTCCCGAGCCGGTTATGCGCACCCGGCTATCCGCACCCGCTCTGAACCTCGACCAGGAGCTTTACGCCTCACCTCCGCTGCCGCAGACCGGCCGCCTGATGCTGAAAGACGAAGACCTCTGTGTCCATTGCGGCCTCTGTGCCGAACGGTGCCCCACCGCCGCCTGGGATATGCAAAAGTTCGAATTACTCATCTCTTATGCCGGCACGCCGGAGCCCACCAAACAATGCGCAGCCGCATAAACGATTTCGCAATCAAACTGGCCAACGTCAATGGAACAGGCTCCGCCAGCGCCAATGGCCTGATCATGCAGGCGATCTTCCGGATGGGCGTACCCGTATCCGGCAAGAACCTGTTCCCCTCGAACATTCAGGGCCTACCCACCTGGTATGAGATTCGTGTTAATCCGAAGGGTTACACAGCCAGGGCTCTCGATTATGACCTGATGATCGCCATGAACGCGCAGACGTACGAGCGTGATGTACAGGAGGTGCGCTCAGGTGGCTATCTGCTCTATGATTCGAGTTGGCCGCTCGATGCCGAACTGCATCGCGAGGATGTGAACTTTATCGGCGTGCCGCTTGCCCGGTTGTGCAATGAACATTTCAGGGAACCGCGCGAGCGTATCCTGATGAAGAACATCGCCACCGCCGGCGCGCTGATCGCCTTGCTGAACATTGACGGTGCCGTCGTGGAACAACTGATCGAGGAGAAGTACGGGCGCAAAAAGGCTCTGCGCGAGTCGAATAAGAGGGCCCTGCAACTGGGGGCCGATTACGTTCGCGAACACTTCTCCTGCCCCCTGGACTTCCATCTGGAAACGATGGATGCGAACGGCGACAAGATCCTGATTGATGGGAATACCGCCACCGCTCTGGGCTGTGTTTACGGCGGTGCAACGGTCGCTGCATGGTATCCCATCACCCCTGCGACTTCCGTGATGGACGGCTTTAAGGAGTTCTGCGAACAATATCGGAAGGACCCGAAAACGGGCGAAAATAACTTCGCCATTTTGCAGGCTGAAGATGAACTGGCCGCCATTGCCATGGTGATTGGCGCCTCATGGAACGGTGCGCGGGCATTCACATCCACTGCCGGACCCGGTGTCTCACTGATGAACGAGTTACTCGGGCTCGCTTACTATGCGGAAATCCCGGCCGTAATAATCGACGTGCAGCGCGTAGGTCCTTCCACCGGCATGCCTACGAGAACCCAGCAGGGCGACTTACTGGAGTGCGCGTACGCCTCACATGGCGACACGAAACACATCCTCCTGATACCCGCGAATCCTGCCGAGTGCTTCCACTTCGCGCCGAAGTGCTTCGATTTGGCGGAGCGTTTTCAAACACCGGTTTTCATGATGTCCGATCTGGACATCGGCATGAATGACTGGGTAACGCCCAAACTCACCTGGGACGATGGATATGTCCCGGACCGAGGCAAGGTGTTGACTGCCGAACAGCTGGAATCCACCAGTAAATACTTTCGGTACCTGCCCGAAAATGGAACAGCAGTCGCGGCCAGAACCCTGCCTGGTGTGCATTCCAAAGGCGCATTCTTCACCCGTGGCTCAGGCCACAACAAGTTCGGCGGTTACACCGAAGTTCCCGATGAGTATCAGGAAGTAATGGATCGCCTTCTGCGGAAACACAAGGAGGCGGCGGGATGGGTGCCGGAACCCATCATCGAGGAACGTGCAGGCGCGCGCGTCGGCGTCATCACCATAGGAGGCTGCGACCCCGCCGTTCGTGAAGCGCTCGACATCCTTGGCGATACGGGCCGCCCCCTGGATTACATGCGGATCCGCGCGTTCCCGTTCCACGCGAAGGTAGCGGAGTTCCTCGCGGATCATGACTATTGCTACGTAGTAGAGCAGAATCGCGATGGCCAGTTGTGCTCGCTTCTGATTCTCGAGACACCAGTCGCCAAAGAAAAGATTCGGCCTGTGCTGATCTACAGCGGCTTCCCGCTCAGTGCGAAACACGTGATCGATGTGATCACCGCTCCGGATGTGATTACAGGCAAAGCCCAGGAACTCAATGCCGTCTATAGTTAAACCGCTCGTCGCGCACCCCAGCCTGGCTCGCAACGAGTTGGGTCTTACCATCCGAGACTACGAAGGCTCCATGTCCACGCTCTGCGCGGGATGCGGCCACGACTCCATTACAGCGGCAATCACTCGCGCTTTGTGGGAGCTTTCCACCCCGCCCCACCGCCTTGCAAAACTAAGCGGAATTGGTTGTTCGTCCAAAACCCCCACTTACTTTGTAAGTGGCGCGCACGGCTTCAACTCGGCCCACGGCCGCATGCCCGCTATTGCAACAGGTGCGAACGCCGCGAATCGCGAACTGACTTATCTGGGCGTCTCCGGTGACGGTGATTCACTTTCCATCGGCATCGGCCACCTGTGCCATGCCATACGGCGCAACCTGAACATGCTTTATGTGATCGAGAACAACGGAGTCTATGGGCTCACAAAGGGGCAGTTCTCGGCATCGTCCGATGTGGGGTCGAAGAGTAAGAAGGGCGAGGCGAACAGGATGTCGCCAATCGATCCCGTGCAACTCGCATTGAGCCTGGGCGCAACCTTCGTCGCGCGAAGTTTTTCCGGAGATAAGCAGCAACTGGTTCCGATCCTGAAGGCCGGACTGGCACACCGCGGTTTCGCCATTGTCGACGTGATCTCGCCGTGCGTCACTTTCAACGATCACGAGGGCTCCACCAAGAGCTATAGATATACGCGCAGCAAACAGCACGTAGCCACCGAGTCGGATTTCGTGCCGCCCGCCAGCGAGATTGTTGCCGAGATCGTCCAGTCCGGCCAAACGCACATCACTATGCATGACGGGAGCGTGCTCCGCTTCACACGCGTGCCGGAAGACTATGACCTCCATAGTCGCCAGGCCGCCCTGTCCTATCTCAAGGAGCATCAGGGCGAGATCGTGACCGGCGTACTGTTCGCCGATGAGAGCGTGCCGGACATGCACGAGATGAACAATACACCGCAGGTGCCGCTCGCGACTCTGCCGTTCGCAAAGCTCTGCCCGGGCTCAGGCGAACTCGCAAAGCTGATGGAAGACTTCCGTTGACCGCGTCTATTTCGCTACGCGGATCATCACCACGCCATGTGGCGCAACTTTCGCACTGAAACCATCGGCCTTGTGCCCCAGATCGCTGTGCGCCCAAAGGTCACGCACTGCTGGCTTTCCTTTGATCTGCACGTCCGCCCATTTGACTGACACTTCCGCTTCGGCATCACCCTTATTGAACAGAGCGAACGCGGTGTAACCCCGATCCAGAGGCTTCCTCCACACCTCTGTCTCGCCTGCTTTCGCGATCTGATACCCACCCTTGCCGAGCTTATCCTGATCCACCGCGATGACTTCCCTGTTTGTCAGAATGTCGTGAATCTCCGGAGTCATGTTGCGCAAATCGTTGCCGGCAATCAGCGGTGACCCGATCATCGACCAGAGGCTCATATGAGTGCGGTACTCAACCGCAGTCATGCCGCCATTGCCGATCTCCAGCATGTCCGGATCGGGCCACCATCCCGGTTTGGTGAACTTCGCCAGATCGCTTTGCGAGAACCCGATCTGCGACATGGATTGCCAGGTATCGCGGATATCTCCCGTAGTCCGCCACAGATTCCCGCCCACCAGATTGCCCCATTCACCGGCATTGTCGCGGCCGTACTGGCAAAGACTGAAAGCGATTCTGCCTCCGGCCTTTTGAAGCGCATCGCCCATGCGTTGATAAACCGCCCGCATATCCTCGTCTTTCCACACCCTTGAAGCGCTGCACCAGTCGTACTTCAGGTAATCGATACCCCAGCTGGTCCAGGTCTTGGCATCCTCTGTTTCATGCCCGTAACTGCCGGTATACCCGCCGCACGTAGTCGGCCCAGGTGAGGAGTAAATACCCAGCTTCAGCCCCTTCGAATGCACGTACGCGGACAGCGCCTTCATATCAGGGAAATTTGGATTCGTCAGGATGGTGCCATCCTCCGCACGCTTCCACTCCCATCCATCGTCGATATTAATGTACTGATAACCCGCGTCGCGCATGCCGTTCGCAACCATCGCGTTAGCAATCTCGCGCACGGTCTTATCGTCGATTTTCGTGCGGAACTTATTCCAACTGTTCCAGCCCATCGGCGGCGTCGTCGCGAGCCCGTTATAAGGAATGACCTTGAGCGCGGGCAACTCCAACTTGGGAAGCTTGCTGTAGTCGACCGAAGCCGCCCGGTAAGTAGGGGTGGGCGTGCCGCGCTTTGCAATGAACGGGCCCGTCATCCCTCGCCCCCGGCCGCCACCCCGCCCTGCGCCGCCCGGACCACCACGTCCGCGTCCGCCGCCCGCAGGCATTGCAGGCGTAATATGCAGTTCGTCACCAACAATTTCAGCCGTCGCGGTAGCCTTTGATATCGTTCCGAAGCTCTCGGTCTCTACGACCATTTCAACTTTGTCACCAATGATCTTGCCGTCGATGATCGGGGAGTCTCCGAAAGGCAGCTTCTGCCAGCCCGTGATCTTTCCGTTACTATCGACCTTCAACTCATAAACAACCTCGACCTCACCTGACATGGGATTCGTTGTCTTCGCGACCCATGTGCCCGAAACGTCCTTTGTTTGTGCGGAGAGGAGGAGAGCGAACGCGCCGAGGAGCCAGAGCTTAGTCAAGCTGTCAATGTAAACGCTTAACATCGAAGAGTCAAACAAAGATTTGTAAACGAAGGAGGTCGGAATTGGCGTTCAGCTTGCTGAGTGAGGGCGAATGAGCCGACACACCAAATCGATTCTGGATAAAGCACGAAAAGTGTTCCACTACGATGCGCTGCGTCCCGGACAGGAGGAAGCTATCGCCGCTGTTCTCGACGGCCACGACACATTGGTGGTCATGCCCACAGGCTCCGGGAAATCCGCGATTTATCAGATTCCTGCGCTGCTTCTCAATGGACCCACCGTTGTAGTCTCGCCCCTGATCGCGTTGCAAAAAGATCAGTCGGAGTGCCTCAATCAGCAGAATGTAGGCGGCGCCGCGGTTGTAAACTCTCTCATTTCCCCCAAAGAGCAGGAGCAGGCACTTACCGATGCCGAGGATGGTGAGAAGGAATTTCTTTTCATGGCGCCGGAACAATTCTCAAATCCGGAGCGTCTGGAATCGGTCAAGGCTGCTCAGCCCTCGCTGTTTGTTGTCGATGAAGCACACTGCATCAGCGAGTGGGGCCATAGCTTCCGCCCCGACTATCTCCGTCTGAAGAATGTCGTGGAACAACTGGGCCATCCCACCGTGCTTGCGCTCACCGCTACGGCCAATGAAGCGGTGCGCAACGAGATCATCAACCGGTTAGGCATGCGGGATCCAAAAATCTTTGTCCACGGATTCGATCGGCCCAACATCTGGCTGGGAGTAGAAATGGCTGCGAGTGAATCCAAAAAGCGTGCCATGCTCCTGGAGCGGATTCGCAAGACGGAGCGCCCCGGGATCGTGTATGCGAACACCCGCAAACACGCGGAAGAGATTAATGACGAACTCAACAATGTTGGTATCGCTTCCGCTTTCTATCATGGCGGTTTGAGAAAAAAGGACCGCGAGACCATGCAGGAGCAGTTCATGAACGATGAAGTTGAGGTCATCGTGGCAACGTCGGCGTTCGGCATGGGTGTCGACAAGCCGAATGTCCGGTTCGTCTTCCACTTTGAGCCGCCCGATTCCATAGACTCCTACTACCAGGAGATCGGCCGCGCCGGGCGCGACGGGAAACCAGCTTCAGCGGTGCTCTTCTATCGTAGTCAGGATCTGGGCATTCACAAGTTCTTCAAAGGCTCGGGTCAGTTGGGTACGGATGAAGTACAACGGGTTCTCGATGTCCTCGAAGAGAATGGCGATACGGATAAGTCCGAATTGAAAGAAAAGGTCGACATATCCAAAACCAAGCTGGAGCGCGCCCTGAACCGGCTGGAAGAGAGCGGCGCGGTTCAAATCGAGCCTCAAGGAACCGTGCGAACCGTGATTGGCACCGAGACACTAGCCGACAAAGCCCAGGAAGCCTCGCAGGCCCAGGCCGAACGCCATGAAGCAGAACTGGAGCGCATAGAAAATATGCGTCGCTACGCAGAAAGTCTGGACTGCCGCCGCGCCTTCCTGCTCAATTATTTCGGCGAGCACGTCCCCGCCACCTGCAGCAGCTGCGACAACTGCCAGGGAACGGGGACCGAGAGAGCGCAGTTGATAGCAGAAACGCGAATGCGGGCGGCAGAGGAACCAGTCACCCAGCCGCGGTGAACGGGTTGAATGCTTCTTATGGGCAAATGCCCAGGATGCTGCTTTCCTCAGACAGCGCAGGCCCCCACTGTTTTATCAGTTTCTTATAGGCATAGCCTACAGGCCGAATATTGCGATCCAGGTCACAGAGGCCGAGCGCATTCACGCGACCGTTGTTCTCGCGAAGACCGGTATCCCAATCCACCTGGTCCTGCAGACTGTACCATGTAAAGCCGACTATAGGCACGCCGTCCTGCTTTAACCGGTGGACATTCGCCCATTGTTTATACAGCCAGGGGACCGCATCCGGCTCGGTATGGTTGGTTTCCGTGTGCATGACAGGCAGGCCGTAGCGGGAGAAGTACTGGTGAGTAATCGGGTAATAGCCGAAAATTTCCCCAGACAGCGAGATACTCCCGTCCGCATGAACCAGGTTTTCATTGGTGAAGTAGTAATCGTTGCCCATAATGCAACGCGAGCGAACGGGGTGCCGCAGAAACCAGTGATATTCGTTGCGGTTCATGCCGTTGTCGAGAAGGTATTCGTAGACGGTGGCGTTGAGGTGATGACCATATGTGAGGTCAAGAGAGAGGAACCGCTTTTCGTTGTAGCGGCGGGCTGCGTCTTCGCAATCCGGACCTTCCGGATGGAAGAACTGAGAAGACTCGCTCTGAATGAAGATAGCGCGGGGATTGACTTTCAGAATGGCGTGCATCGCCATCACGTTGGCCTGGCAAAGGTGCTTGAGGGCCGTGACGAACGCGCGGTCACTACTCAGGCGCTCGTTCCACCAGCCGAACTGCGCGGAGAAGGTGGCGCCGATAAAGATCTCGTTCACCGGGGTGTAGAAGCGAACCCAGGGGAACCTCTTTGCGAACGTCTGCGCGTACTCTGCGAACAGTTGCGGCCAGTAGGGATTTTGGAAGTTTCCGATCCAGTCGGGAACGCCGAAGTGGCAGAGATCAACAATGGGCTCCACCTGCTGGTCATGAAGCACTCTGAAAGCTTCGTCCGTGAAATTCCAGTCGTAGTTTTCGGGGCCGCGATGGACGAGGTAGTAAGGCGGCCCATAGCGGAGATAGCGAATACCCAACTCCTGGAGGACGCGGAAGTCGTCGCGCCAGCGATCATAGTGATGGGTCTTTGCCATCTCATCCTGGCGAATGATTTTGCCTTGCCATTCGACGGTGGGATAGCTGTTTTCTATGCCTGTGGCAAACATGAAGGGCAGCATGGATGGGGCTTTTAGGGAAGAATGTCGGGCCGGGCGGTCCGGTGGGAGCACATCTTCATGAGTTGTAAGCACATCGAGCTTACCTCCTGGTAACAGTGAGTGCCGCAAACCGGAACGGAGCACGACGGCTTCCATATTCCCAGCGAGCCATTCGGGGCCTGCCAAATTGGACGGCAGACAGCAAGACCCGAAGATAGCAGCTTGCGAGACAGCAGTCACAGTATTTTCACAATGCTGAAATGGGTGGGTAACAGTTTCCTGCTAGCCTGTTTCTTCTAACTGGCTGCTGAAAACTTCGT
>JAUZEU010000330.1 GCA_030838885.1 Bryobacterales bacterium
TATGCCTGGCCGTCGAACAGAAACGTTGTTGGTTCATCCACCACGATGGACGCCGGGGTTAGGGTGGTGGTGCCGCCCGCCACCGCCGTGTTCAGAGCCGTTGCATAAACAAACGGTTTGAAAATTGACCCAGGCTGCCGCTGCGCGAGGATTCTGTTCAACTGACTGGTCCCGTAGTTCCGGCCACCTACCAGTGCCTTGATCTCGCCAGTGTGGGGGTTCAGGGCAATCAGCGCGGCCTGCGGTTCCACGAACTTCGCATTTTTGAAGCGCTTCTGCTTGCGGACGAGATCGTCCACCTGCTTCATCCCGACGGTTACCGCCTCATTCGCGGCGCGCTGCAGATTGAGATCAAGAGAGGTGTAAATCCGGTCGGAATTCACCTGGAAGTCGTAGCCCGGAAAGCGTTTCTCCAAATCCTCATTCAGGAGGTCGACAAAGTAAGGCGCATCGCTCGATTCCGTCGCCCCGTTCACCACCCGCATTGGTGTCTCCGTTGCGACGCCATATTCGCGATCGGAGATATATCCGTTCTGCCGCATCATCCCCAGGATCCAGTTGCGCCGGTCACGCACTCTGTCGCCGTGCCGGTAAGGGTTGTAAAAGCTCGCGCCTTTGGCGATTCCCGCCAGAGCGGCCGCTTCGGGCAGCGTGAGCGAACGAACGTCTTTGCCGAAGTAGACCTGCGATGCCTCACCAAAGCCGCGCATAGTGAAGCTGCCGTGATAACCCAGGTCGATCTGGTTACAGTAGAGTTCGAAGATCTCTTGTTTGGTGAGCTTCTGTTCCAGTTGCAACGTGATCATCATCTCCGCCAGCTTGCGGCGCCAGTTGCGGTCGGGGGTCAGGAACATATTGCGCGCCAGTTGCATAGTCAGCGTGGAGGCGCCCTGCTCGTTCCGGCCCCGCTTCAGATCCACGTACGCCGAACGCACAATCCCGATGGGATCGAATCCAGAATGGCTGAAAAAACGTTTGTCTTCAGCTGAAAGCACTGCGTTCTTCAATGAGGCGGGAATGTCCTCATAACGCACGATGCGCTGCTTCTCCCTGTTCCGGTCGAAGAGGTTGGTGATGAGCTGCGGCTCGAGCTCGTACATCGGGCGCTCGGTGTTGTCGCCCAGCGAAACGATGCGGTGAATCTTCCCGCCTGCAAACCTCACTGTGGCGGCTTCCTGGTCGAAGTATGATTCGTTACCGGGGAAGATCTCGATGGCGTCAGCCCTAAGCGTGTAATAGCCGATCGGGTTGTTGCGGTTTTCGTTATAGCCCGCGCGACGGAGGGTAGTCGCGACTTCTCCGGGCGTGGTGACATCATTGACCGCTATCACACTGGGGGCCGCGTAGATCCGCGATGTCGTGGTGTAGGGTCCGCCGCGCAGTCGCTCATCGATCAGCCTGGCGTACTGCTTGTAGAAATGGATGAACAACCCGCCCATCGCCAGAATGAACACGACGGTAAGGCCAAGCAGCGTTTTTCCAGCAGGGTGAAGAAAGAACCGAACCAGCAGTGCGTTCTTTGGAACCCGGACCTTTCGATCGGGCTTTCGCGCCGGGCGGTCTTCAGCGACCTTCATATTCTTCAGGATACCGTTATCTGGTGCTGACCCCGGAGAAGTGGAGGTCCGCATGATACAGCTGCGCTTTGTATCTCGAAAGCTGCAACTGCACTCTGCCGCCGGAGTGTTTCACCGTGACGTCGTTCGGCTGCACCGGCAAGTGAAGTTGATGCGCGCGCTCCACGATTTCGGTACGGAAAGTTTCATCAGGGGTGCGGGCCGCATCGGATTGAGCCGCGAGTGTGCGTACGTACTGCGTCAGGCGGTAGTTCGCAATGTAGAGCGGAGCGAGGACTATCGCCACCAGCACGAGGCTGCCCAGTACTGCAAAACCGCAAATCGCGCGCCAGAGCGGCAACTTCTGTGCCTGACTCACGAAGCGTCACTCACCGACGGTCATCCGAATCTTTGTCGGCTTTGGACGCCACGTCGCTGGTCGCGTACAACTCTTTCCAGATGTCGCCATGTTCGGTCCACTCGGGCAGCACTGTCCCGGAGATCTGCAGTTCTTCCACGTTCAGCTTGCCATGGCCATAAGGACAGATGTACTCGATGCGCGGCCGGCCCAACTGCAGCATATAGCCCCAGGAGCCGGTTTCCACCGGCATGCGAAGGCGGCGCAGGCAGGTTCTACAACGGTAGCGCTGATCCCAAAATGCCAGATAGAAGAGGCCATACGAGAAAAGGAACCAGACGCCAGCCAGGGTCGTGTAAGCGAGGTCGTAGCTGAATTGGTAGTGGTTCAGATGAAACCACTGGGTCCTCGGCTCCCAAAAGAGGTTCAGGAACCACATCGCGACGGCTGAGCCGAGCGCCGCGCCAGCCAGTTTCACCAACAGAAAGCCCCAATACCGCACATGAGTCGTGATCGCCGGAAACATCCGTAAGATCCTCTTTTTTTCACTATACGGCAATTTCGTCGGGATCTTTCCGTTGTTTTGTTTACTGAGGTAGTCGCCTTGCCAGGAGGCGACCATACGCCGCCCCTTTCAGCCATTCTTCAGCGGGTCGCGGCACAATGAAGCGTGCTGCGTACCCTGGTTCTCTCTGCCCTCGCGATCCACGCTCTTTTTGCCCAGAATGCCTCTTTGACGGGCAGGGTGACAGATGAATCCGGCGCCGTGGTCGCTGGCGCAACTGTCACGCTAACGGGCTCTTCGGGGACCAGGCAGGCAAATTCCGGCCCTGACGGCACTTACAATTTCTCTAATTTGAATCCTGCCAGCTTCAAAATCTTCGCAAGTGCCCCGCAACTCGGCACCAGGCAGCCGGTCGCCGTAACTATTCATTCCGGCAGCAATTCACTGAATCTCGAACTTGCGGTCGCTGCCGCCGCGCAACAACTCACGGTCACGGATAACGCCGGGCCAGGCGTGAGTACAGAGGCTTCCAGCAACGCCAGCGCCACCATCATCAAGGGGGAAGATCTCGACGCTCTGTCGGACGACCCGGCCGATCTTCAGGCTGACCTCGAAGCGCTCGCCGGTCCTTCCGCAGGGCCCAGCGGCGGAGCGATATTCGTGGATGGTTTCAGCGGCGGCCAACTGCCGCCCAAGGAATCGATTCGCGAGATCCGAATCAACTCGAATCCCTTCTCTCCCGAATACGACAAACTTGGCTACGGCCGCATCGAGATCTTCACCAAACCGGGTTCTGATAAGTTCCATGGCTCCGTTGGCTATAACCTGGGCACTGACAGATGGAACTCCAGAAATCCCTATTCGGCGCAAAAAGCCCCCTTGCTGCTGCAGGAAACCGAGAACAGCCTGAGCGGCCCTCTTGGAAAGCACAGTTCTTTTACAGTGGACGCCGAATACCAGGCCGTTGATAACGGCTCTATTACCAATGCCGTGATACTCGATCCCGCCACTCTCTCTCCCGCCGCTTTTTCAAGCGTGCTGAAGACTCCTCAGCGTCATACTCTCGTTGGCCCGCATGTGGATTATCAGCTGAACGAGAATAATACTCTCGCTGTCCGTTATCTTTATACCCGCGCCGATATCAAAGACGGAGGCATCGGCAGTTTTGACCTGATTTCACGCGGGACCCATATACTCCACACCTTCAATACCGCGCAGGTCATCGAGACTTCTGTACACGGCTCGATGGTGAACGAAACCCGTTTTCAGTACTTCCGTTCCGATCTCACAAGCGCCGCAAATACTGTAGCGCCCGTTATACAGGTGCTCGGGGCATTTACGGGCGGAGGCGCCACTTTGAGCCAAGGCTCCGATTTGCAGAACAGCTACGAACTGCAGAACTATACATCCCTGGTGCACGGAACCCATTTCATGCGTTTCGGAGTTCGCCTGCGCGCCGCCATTGAAGACAGCTTTTCGCCGCTGAACTTCAACGGAACATTTACCTTCTCTTCCATAGCCCAATACCAGCGGGGAATCCCCTCGCAATTCTCAGTGAACGGAGGCATGCCGAACCTTGCCGTCCACCAGTTCGATGGCGCTCTCTTCTTTGGCGACGACTGGAAAGTGCGCCAGAACCTGACGTTGAGCCTGGGTGTCCGGTATGAAAGCCAGACCAACATTCGGGACCTGAAAGACGTCGCGCCGCGGGTTGCCTTCGCATGGGCGCCGGGGGCGACCGGCAAGAAACAGGCCCGAACTGTGATTCGAGGGGGCGTAGGTATGTTTTACGATCGCTTCGCGCTGACCAACTCCCTTACGGCAGCCCGCTACAACGGTATCGTGCAGCAGCAGTACGTAGTGATCAATCCGGACTTTTATCCCGCCATTCCAACGCCTGCCTCACTCGCCGCGAGCCGTTCTCCGCAAGCTGTGCAGACAGTGGATGCCAACCTGCGCGCCCCGTACATCGTTCAGTCCGCCCTCACGCTGGAACGCCAGTTGCCAAAGAACACCACCATCGCAGTCACTTATACCAACTCACACGGACTCCACGTTTTCCGCTCGATGGAAGTTCCCTCGGCGAAAGGGCCCGTTTACCTGATGACGTCATCGGGCCTTTATAACCAAAATCAGCTCATCACGAACGTGAACGCAAAGCTGAATGCGGGCGTTTCTCTGTTTGCGTACTACACCCTGAACAGCGCCAACAGCAATTCCGACGGCCTCGGGACATTCCCGGCAAATCCCGCTAACTTCACGGGAGAGTACGGCCCGGCGGCTACGGACATCCGGCATCGTGTCCTGGTGGGAGGGACCGTCAGCCTCCGTTGGAATGTTCGCCTCAATCCGCTAGTCACCGTTCAGTCCGGCGCACCGTTCAATATCACTACCGGCCAGGATAACTACGGTACTACTTTGTACACCGCGAGACCCGGTATCGCGACGGACACCACGCGCCCTGGCCTGGTTCAAACTCCCTACGGGCTGCTGGATCCCAATCCCATACCGGGCGAGTTCATTCTGCCCAGGAACTACGGCCGTGGCCCGGACATAATCAGCTTCAATCTGCGCGTGGGCCGCACGTGGGGCTTCGGCCCGGAAAAGGGCAGCGGCAGCGGAGCTGTACGCTCCTCGCGGGATTCCGGCTCCTCGGCCGGTCCCGTATTGGCCGCACCTACAGGCAACCGTGGCCTGTTCAACCAGCCATCCACGCCACGCAAATATAACCTTACCGTGTCGATGTCCGGGCGGAATCTGCTGAACCACACGAATCAGGGGCCGATCATTGGCAACATCACTTCGGCCCTGTTCGGCCGTGCCAACCAAATGGCGGGGACGCCCAATGGAGAAGGCTTTTCGGAGGCGGCCAATAACCGGCGTCTGGAGCTTCAGATACGGTTTACGTATTGATGGCGAACCAAAGTTCCGGGGTCTCTGAAGGCTCAACCGCGGAGATCCCGAGTTCGGTTTCCGCTCGCCGCCAACGCACAGATACCATTACTCCTGACGAATAAGGGATTCATATCGGGATCAGCCAAACCGGTTTCTGCGGTGACGGCCACTGAGGCAGATTCTGCGCTTCACCCCGTGAGGAAGGCCAGAATTGCCGTCAGTTGTTCCTTCAGGCACAGGGATGTCTCGGTTGACGATCGGCAAAATGCGCTGCGGGCGAATACCTGGATAATCGTGCTAAGAAGACTCGGTCAGAATCCGGAGTCTGCGCAGAACGGCATCCGGTGAGGTTCGGTCAGAGCGCAACGGCCTCGGCGAGGATGCGGTCGCGCAGATAGCGGTGAAGTGCAGCGTCTTCCACGACATCGATTTTGCGGCCAAGGGCTTCTTCCAGGTCGGCGATGAGGCCGCCGGGGAAGAAAGGCTTGTATTCGGCCGGGCCTCGATCAGGAGGTCAAGGTCGCTGTCCTGACGGGCTTCGTTTCGCACAAACGAACCGAAGACCTTGACGCTCGTTGCTCCGTGGCGGTGAGCTATGGCGAGGATACGTTCCCTTTCCGTGAGTTGCAATTCCGCCAGTGTCATCCAGCGACTATATCAACTCTGACAGGAATACAATGGCGACTGATGCGCACTCCTGCCCTTTTGCTGTTGCTCCTTGCGCCAGTCCTGTTCGCGCAGCCCCGCGTCGAATACTCGGCGTCTAAGAAGCTGTTTCTGCTGCGCACCGATTCCAGTTCCTACGCAATGGGCGTCAATCCGCGCGGGGAGGTTCAAAACCTGTACTGGGGTGGTCCTCTATGGCGTTCTGACGATATTCCCGCTGCCACTGGCGGACGTGAGCTTTCCTCGTTCGATCCCGCCCAGTCCGTAATCAATGAAGAATTCGAAGCATGGGGAGGCACTCGGTATCTCGAGCCCGCGGTCAAGATCACACGCGCCGACGGTGGTCGCGACCTCGTCCTCCATTACGCATCGCACAAGATTGACGGTGACAACCTCAGCATCATTCTCAAAGATGTAGTTGACGATATCTTCGTCACCCTGAACTACCGTGTCTTCGGGCCGGAAGGCATCATCCGCAAAACCGCGCTTCTGGAGAACAAATCCAAACAGCCGATTCATGTGGAGAGCCTGCAATCCGGCACATGGTACCTTCCGCACGGGGAAGATTACCGCCTGTCTTACGTGCATGGGCGCTGGGCTGCGGAAAGCCAGCTCACGCGCGAAGCGATCCACACCGGCACTAAAGTGCTCGAAAGCCGCAAAGGTCACACGAGCCACAACTTCAACCCGTGGTTCGCCATTGACGATGGCTCGGCATCCGAAGAGAGTGGACGCGTCTGGTTCGGCGCGCTTGGCTGGTCCGGTAACTGGCGTATCGCCGTCGAACAAACTCCGTACTCGCAGGTTCGCGTCACAGGAGGCCTCAACACCTTCGATTTTGCCGCGCCGCTGAAACCCGGTGAATCGCTGGAATCGCCTCCGTTTTACGGTGGCTATTCGGAGAACGGCTTCGGCGGCATGTCCCGCCGGATGCACCGCTTTGAACTGACGGATATCCTTCCGCATGGTCTGCAATCCCGCCTGCGACCGGTCCTTTACAATTCCTGGGAAGCCACCACGTTTGCGGTCGACGAACCCGGCCAGCGTTCCCTGGCTGAGAAAGCCGCCAAACTCGGGGTCGAACTCTTTGTGATGGACGATGGCTGGTTCGGCAAACGCAACAACGATCGCGCCGGGCTGGGTGACTGGACCGTCAACCCTCAGAAGTTTCCCAACGGTCTGGAGCCGCTGGCCAAATACGTGAACTCGCTTGGCATGGATTTCGGTCTGTGGGTCGAGCCTGAAATGGTGAATCCAGACAGCGATCTCTATCGCGCCCATCCTGACTGGGCCATGCACTCCACAGATCGTCCGCGCAGCGAACTTCGGAACCAGCTTGTGCTGAATCTCGCCCGCAATGACGTGAAGGAGTATATCTTCGAAGTCCTGGATAAACTGGCCACTCAGTATCCGATTCGCTACTTCAAATGGGATATGAATCGGCCGTTCGCGGAGCCCGGTTGGGAAAACGTGGCGGAGCCCAAAGAACTCTGGCTCAAATACGTGAAGAACGTGTACGAAATCATTGACCGCCTGCGCGCCAAACATCCGAACCTCGAAATCGAATCCTGCTCCGGCGGTGGCGGGCGCATCGATCTCGGCATTCTGCAGCGCGTGGAAGAAGTCTGGACCTCGGATAATACAGAGGCCTTCGATCGCCTTGGCATCCAGTACGGCTTTAGTCAGATTTACGCGCCTAAGGTTATGTCCGCCTGGGTCACCGATGTACCGAACATGAACAGCCGCAGCACGCCACTCCGGTACCGGTTCCTGGTCGCGATGCAGGGAGCCCTCGGCATCGGCGCCAATCTAAATAAGTGGACAGCGGCGGACGCCACCATGGCCACGGGCATGATCGCGGCCTACAAACAAATTCGCGGCACGGTGCAGGAAGGCAATCTGTACCGTCTGCTCTCGCCGCAGGCGGGGGAACTCACCGCGAACGAATACGTATCGCAGGACGGCAAGCAGGCCGTTCTGTTCGCTTTTCTCCACTCGCAACAGTACAGGCAGAGTCCGCCCGCCATCCGCCTCGCAGGGCTCGACCCGAAGGCCACCTACCGTGTTCAGGTTGTTGGCCAGCCGAACAAGCAGGACGTAAGCGGCGCGTTTCTCATGCAGAGCGGCGTAACCGTTCGCCTGGCAGGAGACTACGACAGCACCGCTTTATTGCTGGAGCGTCTGTAAAGGGAAACGTCTGCCGTCAGCATGCTCGCTGGCGCGCCATTACCTCCCGAAGATCCCTCCGCATCAGGATCACACGATATCCATAGTTTGCCGGCAGATCCCGCAGCGGAAGGTAGACCATCCTGACGGCGTTACCCTGCGCGGTCACGACCCGGCTGCCGTTCGCTTTGGTTCGCTTCACGGATTCAAACCTCCATGTACCCGCGCGGATTGTCCTCATCCGCCGCGCGAAGGTTGTCGGTTAGCACCAGCATGGCGCCAGTAGCCAGCATCTGAATCAGCAGCGAGGTGCAGGAGCGGGGAAGCCCCGGGAACCACAGCGATGAAAGGACTCATCGGAACAAGTTGCGCAGCAGGAAAAAGACGTTTGCCGGGCGCTCGGCCAGACGACGCATGAAGTAGGGATACCAGGCTTCGCCAAACGGAACATAGAGGCGCAGTCGGTAGGCCTCCTTCACCAGGCGCTTCTGCAGATCCCGCCGGATCCCATACAGCATTTGAAACTCGAATCGTTCGCGCGCGATGCCCTGCTCGGCCACGAACTTCTCCAACACCTCGATCATCCGCTCGTCATGGGTAGCAATAGCCGGGTAATTGCCGTTCGTCAGCAGTCTCTCAGCCAGTTCCTGATAGCTCCGGTCTACTTCAGCCTTCGACGCAAAAGCCACATCCGCCGCTTCGAGATAAGCGCCCTTGCACAGACGCACCCGGACGCCAGTGGCAATCAGCGACTCCACATCCGAGGCACTTCGCCGCAGATAGGCCTGGATCACCGTTCCGGAGGCCCCGTACCGCTGCTGCAGCCGTCTCACGATCCCCAGCGTGCGTTCCGTATACTCACTCGACTCCATGTCGATCCGCACAAAGCCGCCGCTCTCTGCAGCCACCTGCACCAACGCCGCAACGTTCTGTTCACACGCCTCCGCTGAGAAATCCAGCCCAAACTGTGTCAGCTTTAGCGATACGTTCGGCTCGAGACCGGAATCGCGCAGGCCGGCGAGCATGCGAAGGTACATGTCCCGGCATGCCGCCGCTTCCTCCAGCGATTTGACGTTTTCGCCCAGGTAATCGAGCGTTGCGGTAATCCCTTCGGCCCTGATCCTGACGCAAACGGCCAGCGCGTCCTCGAGCGTGCTGCCCGCAATAAACCGAGCGGATAATGCCCGCGCCAGCTGCGACGTCTCTGCCCAGCGGCGCAGCCGGGCTTGTCGCGAAAGAAACAGAAATATGCCCCGCAGCATCCGAACTCAATGGTACCCAGAGACTTACCATTACCGGATTGAATTGAAAACCAGGATTCGTGTTGTCTCCCGGAAGCCCAGCCTGTTGTACATGCGCATTCCCAACGATGTGGCCTGTAGTATCAGAGGCAAATCACCTGCCTCCGCACGAGTGACTGCCACCACATGCCTCGTCATCGCCTCGGCAATGCCGCGCCCTCTGTAACCTGGCACGGTGGCAATGTTGTACAACCCGATCACCCCGTCTGATATCAGGGTGGCCGCCGTCGTGACGGGCAAGCCTTCGACGTACCCGACCCAGCACTTAAATTCCGGGCAGGTCTCCCCCACGTCGTCATTGAAAACCTCGGCGAACCATTCCGGGGGCACGTGAAAGCACGCGCCCCCGACTGTTCTAAAATCATTCAGAGCTGAAGCGCCGACAGCACGGCGAAACTCAACCGGCGGCAGCGCCCGCCTTTGTTTCGTCAGATCGTGCGCCATCATGCCGGGCAACTCGGACGAGAGCCGCAGCCCGTATGTATTGCAGATTTGTGTCAGTCGGCGTTGCACAGGCCGATCCAGCCAGTCTTCACAAGTCCAGAAGGCCCAGCTAAGCCCCCGAGCCTGAAACCGGGTAAGCGCCACAGCCAGTCGCTTTTCAAGTTCGGTTGCGGTCATCACGGGGCTATTTAAGAAGGCGGCATTGAACATCTGAAAGGCTACGCCCAGCGACGCTATGGTCACGCCGGGTAGCTCCACTACATCGGCGTCAGGCCTGCCAACAGCAAGCGCACGAAAGGAATGGCGTAAATTTGCTTCGACTGGATGAAAGTCCACGGGCGAGGGGTATATGATGCAAGACTATGGCATCCACTGCGTCCCGTGCAATGAATACCACTCAAAAGCCAACGAAAGTTCGGTATTGGGTCGTTTTCTTCGCCGTCACTCTCGCAATCATCACATACATCGACCGTGTCGCCCTTTCTCAGGCTGCCCCCCAGATCATCAAAGATCTGAACCTGACCAAGACTCAAATGGGCTGGGTGTTTTTCTCATTCATTACGGCTTATGCGATGTTCGAGATCCCCAGCGGGTATATGGGGGACAAGTTGGGGCCACGCAACGTTTTGATGCGGATTGTGGTCGCGTGGTCGGTCTTTATTGCGGCGACCGGACAGGCGTTCAACTGGATATCTCTGCTGATCATTCAAACTTTGTTCGGCGCCGGTGAGGCCGGTGCTTTTCCGAACATTGCCAAGGCATTTTCAGTCTGGCTTCCTCAGGATGAGCGCGTTCGCGCTCAGGGCATCATCTGGCTCAGCGCGCGATGGGGTGGGGCGTTCACGCCAGGTCTGGTCTTTTTCATCTTTCAGGTGGTTTCCTGGCGCACTGCCTTCGGGCTCTTCGGTATTCTCGGTGCTATCTGGGCTGTGTTGTTCTACCGCTGGTTCCGCGATAACCCTGCAGACAATCCTAAGGTGAATGCGGCGGAACTCGCGCTGCTGCGCGATTCGCATGCCCACGCGCACGGGACCGTACCGTGGGGCAAATTCTTTCGCTCTCCCCAGGTCTGGATGCTGGGCGGCCAGTATTTCTGCCTGTCATACAGCTGGTACTTCTCCATCACCTGGCTTCCCACATACCTCAAGGAAGCGCGTCACCTCGATCCTACTCAAAAAGAGTTTGCAATCCTTGCAGGCCTGCCACTTTTCCTTGGTGGGATAGGTTCACTCTTCTCCGGCTTCATCGCGAAGCCATTAACCAGGATGACCGGCAGCGTCACAGCAACGCGCCGTCTGCTCGGTTGTACCGGCTTCCTGAGCGCGAGCGGTCTGATCGTGCTTTCCACGTTCATCGGCAATCCAATACTCGCCGTAGTTGCCCTTGCCTTCGCCAGCTTCTCGAACGATCTGGTCATGCCGGGCTCCTGGGGCGCCTGCATGGACGTGGGCGGCCGCAACGCAGGTACTCTTTCAGGCACCATGAACATGATGGGGAACCTGGGAGGTGCAGTGGCCTCCGCAGCGGCTCCTTACATTCTGGGATTTTCGCATGACAACTGGAACGTGGTGTTGTATACGGCAGCAGCGGTTTACTTTCTCGGTACTTTCTTCTGGCTCACCCTGGATCCGGTCACGCCGATCGACAGCGCTGCGTAGCGCTGCTGCGCTTACGCCCGGAAGTGAAGCGGGTCCCGGAGATTTTGTAATTCGCGGTAGTAGTAGAGCGGAGTTGGCTGACGGTCTCCTCTGAACCTGAGGCTCTTGAGGAATGCGAGCTCATCTTTGGTCGCGTCTCCGCTCAGCGCAGCATCTCTGAGGAAGCTCTGAAGTCCGGGCTGTTCCTCAAAATGCGCCTGAGCCTCGCGCTCCACGAATTCGAACTTTTTCAAGTGGCCGGTCGTCAGTCTCCTGTTCAGGATGATCTCCAGGCCAAATGTTTCCAGGTTGATGTCCCAGGCTTCAATCAGCGGATCGAGGAATGCCACGCAGTTTTCTACCGAGACGTGGAAGATGTCGGTATCCAGAAATTCCAGTATGGAAACCCGCAGTTGCTCATAGCTGCGCTTGCTAAGCCGCGCCATCGGCGGAGCCACTTTTCACTGTCCAGCTCTTCTCTGGCCACCCCTTTTGAGACGTCCAGAAGCTTCTGGGTGACCAGACGTTCCAGTTCACCGAACGGCTCCTTTTCGAAGATCAAGCGGACCTGCTTCCGTTGGCGCGTCTCGCACTTGCGTAAGATCAGCTCCCGGAAGTTCTGGAAAAGCGGGCTGGGCGCGTCCGCAACTTTTTTCTTTAGTTCTTCGCGGCGCTGAAGCCTGGCAACCTTCGAAAGCTCGCCGCTCGGAAGTTCCAGAAACTGTCCGATTTTTTCGTAGATGTCGGTTCGGTCCGGAGCAGGAGGTAGCTTCTTTCTGGCCAGCAGCTGTGAAATGTAAGAGTCGGTAACGTGTGCCGCAATGGCAAG
This sequence comes from Bryobacterales bacterium, assembly GCA_030838885.1. Lineage (GTDB taxonomy): Bacteria > Acidobacteriota > Terriglobia > Bryobacterales > Bryobacteraceae > BOG-234. Next base: position 12,358 of record JAUZEU010000330.1, read on the forward strand.
ATCTTTTTGTTCAAGATGCAACTCATTGAGACGGTGCCTGATGATAAGTGCGACATCCACTGCGTTTTCCTCTTCTGCTTTGGCCGGGGAGAGTTAACCTTCGTAGTTAACTCCCCTGCACTAATATCGCATGGCCTACTTCGAGACGGTGAGAACTAACCATAGTTAATTAATCTGAGTTATGTAGCTGACAAGCCAAACTGATTAACTTAATTTGGTTAACGACTGAGCGATTCCCGCCCCTCTCCGGATCTCTGAACTAAGTCAGCCACCCGGTCTTTTTCACCTTAGCCAGCCCCAACCTGAGGAGGTTGCATATGCTTTCTTCCAAGTCCACAGCTCTCACCGTCTTCGCGCTTCTCGGCCTTGCGCTCTCTCCATCGCTCAAAGCAGATCAATGGAACAAGAAAACCGTCCTGACCGTTACCGAGGCCATCCAGTGCCGCACACGGTGCTCGAGCCCGGTACCTACGTGTTCAAGTTGGCCGATTCGAATTCTGACCGCCACATCGTGCAGATCTTCAACGCCGATGAAACCCACATCGCCACGATTCTCGCGATCCCAAACTACCGAAGCCGACCGATAAGAGCGTGTTCCGTTTCTGGGAGACGCCGGCCGGTAAGCCCAAAGCCATACGCGCCTGGTTCTACCCTGGCGACAATTTTGGCCAGGAGTTCGCCTACCCGAAGATGAAGTCGGTGGAGTTCGCCCGGACTGCAAATACTGAGGTGCCGACAATCCTTATGGAAAAAGATGCCGTTGACCTGGAAGGGCTGAAGACTGCACCCATCGTGATCGTCACCGAAAAGGGTGAAGAGAAGCCGCTGGTCCTGATGGCCAGGAATGATGCCCCTGCTCAATCCACTTCGGACGCCGCCTTCCAGAGCCGCGATGCTACTACCTCCGCCAAAACTCTGCCGCACACCGCGACCTCAATGCCGCTGGTCGGATTGACCGGGATGGCTTTGCTGGCAGCCTTTGGTCTGATCACTTTCTTCTCTGGCCGTAAGCGCGGTCTGAGCAACGAAAACAGCCTGGAACAGGAGAATCGACATGACGACCCTGACCGGACTTTTCCTCTTCGCGAGCCTCGCGGCCGCCCAGATGAGCTTTATCGGAACTGGTGCGAACATCTCCCTGAGAATGAATGGGCCGATGGAACGCAAGGAGAGGCGATCGCCGGGTCTTCCTGGGAGTAGTCGATCGCGATGTGATGGATGAGTGTGGCGCGGTTGCCATCCCAAGAGGTTCCAGCGCCGAACTCATTGTGACCGGCGCTTCACGGCAATTCGTCTCCATCGATCTGGAATCCGTCACTGTGAACGGGCAGCGCTACGCGGTTGCTGTCAATCCGGACCAGGTTCGCAACAACGAAGGTGACATGTGGCGCGACGGCCGGAATGCCCGGTATATGGATGGCGGCAACGGACGGAGGTTCCCGCGCTCCACTGTTCTCAATTTCCGCCTGGAGCAACCCTCCGAACGGGAATAGCGGACAACGGTTACGACCGCAACGGGAATCATTATCACCGTCAGTACCGCTCCCGCTAGCGTTTGGGTACCAGGGCGTCAGGTGCTGCACCCGAGAGCAACCTGGCGCGCCTCATCTTGTTTACGACTGCTGCTTTGGGTTCGCTTTTTCGAGCCTCAGATAAAATTGGAACGTCAGGAGATAGCATGCCGATCCGCTGGTTCCTCCTCTTTCTCGCCCTCGCCCTGAACGGAGCCGTTCTGAATCTATCCCAGGGCGCTCCTCCTCAGGGCTCCGAATTCAAAATTCAGACCGATGTTGAGCTCGTGCTGCTGGACGTCAGCGTCCGGAATCCAGCGGGCGGATACGTCACCGGCCTCAGCAAAGAACACTTCCAGGTTTACGAAAACGGCGTGCTGCAGACGGTTACTGAGTTTGCGGCCGCCGACGTACCGGTGGCGGTCGGTCTCGTCATGGACGACAGCGGCAGTATGGCATCCAGACGCTCCAGCCTGAATGCCGCCGGCGTCGCGTTTATCGAGGCCAGCAACCCCAAGGATCAGGTCTTTGTTGTGAACTTTAACGACAAGGTCCGCCGCGGGCTTCCCGATGCGACCCCGTTCACTGACAACATCAACCTGCTCCGCGCAGCCCTCTCCAAACATAAGCCTGAAGGCCGAACAGCTCTGTACGATGCCGTTGTATATGCGCTCAGACATCTGGAAACGGGCCGTCGCGACATGAAGGCATTGGTGGTGGTGAGTGACGGCGGGGATAATTGCAGTGCAAGCAAGCTCAAAGATGTGATGCGTCTCGTTGAGGAGTCGGCCGCGACCGTTTACACGGTCGGCATCTCGGATCCGGGCGACCCCGACGCGAACTCAGGAGTTCTGAAACATATCGCCAGCCTCAGCGGCGGCGAGTGTTTCCTGCCGGGTGAACTCGATCCCATTCTTCCCATTTGTCAGAAAATCGCCAGAGACATCCGGAACCGCTACACGCTGGGTTATATTCCCGTGCGCACGAGCAACGCCGCGGGTGAGCGGAAAATCCGGGTGACGGCGCTTTCATCCGATCACAAGAAACTGGCTGTGCGAACCCGAACTGCGTACCGGCTTCCGGACCGGGATGGTCACGGTGTTACGCCGAACGGCGCACCGAGATGACCGTCCGCCTGATTCTGCAACGCAACACTTTGGAAACAACTGGCTGAAGACTTGCGCAGGGGTTTTTCCTGGTCACCGGCCTGCTGGCCCTCGGTTATGCCACGTACGACGTTGCCGTGCGGTACGCCTGCCAGACTTACGAAAGCCGGGAATTTGATGCGTCGGTCGCGCTTCGGCAAGCGGGGCCTCTATTAGTCGCTGAGTCGGTTGCAAGCCAGTCGCTGGTGGGGAAAATAGAAATTCCGCGCCTGAATATCTCCGCGATGGTCAAGGAAGGTGTCGATGACCGAACTCTCGACCTCGCAGCAGGCCATATTCCAAATACCGCGCTGCCCGGTCAGAAGGGAAACGTGGGTGTCGCTGCACACCGCGACTCGCCGTTTCGGAACCTCAAAGATGTGCGGCAGGACGACAGGATAACGCTCACCACCCTGGACCACGAGTATGTGTATCGTGTTACTTCTTTAACGATCG
>JAUZEU010000437.1 GCA_030838885.1 Bryobacterales bacterium
GCGTGCGCGTATCTAAACGCGTGTTCTGCGCGTGTTCAGGTGCAGGGTTCCGCATTTTCTGGCTGACAGCAGATCGGTTTACGGCGTCCCGTCCGGACTGCGAGTCATCTGGTGGTGTAACGCCCGAGCGTAACCTGGCCCGAGACTTCGAACAGGGCCCACATAGCTGCGAGATGATGATCATCGTGTTCGGCGACGAAGTACAGGTGATCAACCAATCTCATTGGCGTTTCCAAACGGGGGTGCGAGAGCGCCTGAGAAGGGAGTGACATGTCTGATTCGTCTACACGGTTCAGCAGCTTTTGTCTGGCGGTGCGGAATTCCGTCAGAATCTGCTCCACCGGACGGCCGTTGTGGTTCGCCTCATGCGTCTTCCGATTGATCAGGTCTGCAGCCGTGAGTTGATCGTTGGCGGTGACGTAGTCGTCCACTCGCGCCAGCCACAGCGATTCGAGGTCAAGCAGGTGGCCGGCATGTTCCTGAGCGGACCACTTGTCGGCCGCCTTCCTGATCAGCAGTTCCCGGGGACAGCCACGAAGAGTCTCTTCGAGTCTGGCCGGAGTACCCCTCAGACGTGCCAGCACATTCGGAAGAAGTTCCACCGGAATGGGAAACGCAAACCTGCGTTCGAACCAATTCGTTTCCAGAATCATCAATCAGCCTCGTTCACCGTTTGTTGCTGCCGGCCTCAGATATCGATCTTCGAGAGTCCTGAAGTGATGCAGTTCATGTCCGGCGATCGTGAAGATCAGGCCACGTACAGTGACCGGATAGCCACTGACTGTACCGGCACGGCGCCAGGATTCCTGCGGAAGTCCGCGCACGAGCGCGAGCGTCGACTCGCGCACCGCGACGAATTCCTGCAGCAGTTCTTCGAGGCTTCGTTCGTTCGATCCGGCATTGCGAACATACTCGTCCTGCTCAAATCCGGGCACCGGCGTTGTGTCACCACGAGCGATGCGAAGAGTGTGACAGGAGAGGATGCGCTCGGTATCACTCATATGCCCGATGGTCTGCTTCACAGTCCATTTCCCGGGCGCGTAAGCCAGCAGCGAACGCTCTTCACCGAGGGGCCGGACGAGTGCGACGGTCTTACCGATCTGGTCCGCAAGCACCTGAATGATTTCGTCCGAATACACGTGGCCGACGTACGCTTTCGCGTGCGGCGCAAACTCGTTCTCCTGAGGACGGCCTATGACACTCATGCGCGACACTCCTTTGCGATATGTACGATTGTATCCGCGCTGCGGCTGACGTCCAGTTCTGTGGTCGCCCACGAACTCACGCTGATGCGCATACAGGCGCGGCCATGCCAAACGGACCCGCTGCACCAGCAGGTTCCCTCCTTCTGCAGAGCTTCGGTTACCGCTCGCGTGAGGTCATCGGAGCCGAAGGAGACGAGAACCTGATTGAGGACCACGTCGGTCAGGATTTCGAAGCCCGCATCCTCCAGTCGAGACGCAAACAACCGCGCTAAACGGCAGGTCCGCTCGATTATGTCCCGAACGCCCGAACGCCCCAGCGACTTCAATGCTGCCCAAACCGCCACGCCGCGGGCACGCTGAGACATTTCCGGCGTCCAGCGCATAGGGTCGCGTTGTACTCCGGCAGGCAGATAAGAAGCTTCGACGTTCATCGCGCGGTAGAGCGTTTCGGCTTCGCGCACAAAGGCAACGCCGCACTCATAAGGAACGTTCAGCCATTTGTGGGCATCGGCAGCCCAGGAATCAGCGTTGGCGAACGGCGCGAGCAGATGTTGGAGCCCTGGCGAGCAGGCCGCCCAGAGGCCCAATGCGCCATCCACATGGACCCAGCTGCCGCTCGATTTCGCAAGTGCGCATATGTCGCCCGCGGGATCGAGACTGCCCGTGTTGACGTTGCCCGCCTGGATACAAATCAATGAGGGCGAATCCAGTTTCGGGAAGCATTCGACGCGCATGCGGCCTTGACCGTCCGTGGGCACAGCGACGACGCGGTCGCGTCCGAAGCCGACAAATGCAAGCGCTTTGCGCACCGAGGCATGGACCTCTTCACTCACAACGACCGTGACAGATGGCGCGCCGAAGAGTCCCTGCGACTCGACATCCCAGCCGAGGCGCTTCAGCAGCGAGGTGCGCGCGGCGGCGATGCAGGTGAAATTCGCCATGGTGGCGCCGCTTACCAGAGAACCGGCGCAGCCTGACGGCAGAGACAGCAGGTCGCGGAGCCAATCCAGCGCCACATCTTCCAGCGCCGCACCGATGGGCGACATGCTGCGCAAGGCGACGTTCTGGTCCCAGGCAGCAGCAAGTATGTTGGCCGCCAGCGCCGCCGGCACTGTGCCGCCGATGATGAATCCGAAGTAGCGGCCTCCGGTGGTGGCGATAGTGGCGGGAGACCCAATCTCATCAAGGAGTTCCAACACCGTCTCAGGTGACGTGGGCGCCTCCGGCAGCGGTTCGCAGAGCTCCTGCAAGCGAGCCAGGGCTTGCGGCGTCGGGACTACGGAGCGATCGCGAATACCGTCCACATAAGCCGCGGCGCGACGGGCCGCGTCGAGCACCAACGCCTGCGAGCTGCCGCCGTTGGCTTGCGCAGGCGTCTGTTGTACGGGCGTTTCGTAAGTCGTCATCGGCTTATGAAACTTTCCACGGGCTCAAAGCCCGCCAATTGCATCCAGCGCGCAGCGGCATCCTGGACCGCAGCTGCATCTGAAACCAGAGAGCGTGAGAGAGGCCGACGAGTGCGGTCCTGATTATTCGATCCAACCATGACTCATGCTAGAGCAAAGTGGCCTTGATGAAAAGATCCACTTCGTTTAATATTGGACTGCGTTGGACACAGATTCAATCGTTCATCAACTGGGGAACTGGACTGAAGCGCGGGGTCCGCTGCATGCCCGCCTGGGGGCAACGCGATCCGGCAGGCAATTGCGCAGGGGCTGCTGTTACCCGGGATCCGGATCCCGGCCGAGCGGAATCTGGCGCAGGCGCTGGCATTGAGTCGAACAACAGTTGTGACGACATACGGAATTCTGAAAGCGGATGGCTGGCTGGAAAGCCGCTCGGGCAGTGGAACGTACGTGTGTGCGAAGCCCGCTGCCAGGGCGCGCGAACAAACACAGCATCTGGTTCTCGCCGGCAGTTCGACCCTGAACCTGCTGCAGATCGACGACTCGGAAGTCATCGATTTCGGGGTGGGGACCACAAGGCCGCTGGCCGAGTTGCCGCGTGAACTGTATGAGCCTGGCCCGGCCATAATGAATTCGCTGCTGTCGGAGCGGAATTACATGCCACTCGGACTCCCGGCGCTCCGCCACGCGATTGCCACGCACTATACAGAGCGAGGCCTGGCGACAACACCGGACCAGATTCTGGTGACGAGTGGGGCGCAGCAGGCCATTGCGATTGTGACGGCTCTGTATGTGCAACGGGGCGACACCGTTCTGGTGGAAAGCCCGACGTACTTCGGCGGCCTGGACGTGCTTCGGTTCACGGGCGCAAGGCTTGCCCCGCTAACGGTGGGTCCGGAGCATGTTGCGCCTGGTGAAGTTCGGGACAAGCTGATGGCAA
>JAUZEU010000524.1 GCA_030838885.1 Bryobacterales bacterium
AGCTTTACCTGGAACCTCGCTCAACTCCAGTGCTTTCCGGGCCGCGGCACGGGCACGAACCATCGAAGGCGGCGTCTGCTTGCCCTGTACCTGCGTGAGCAGGTCGATCTGAAAACGCGGGCGCCAGTCGCCGGCTGAAACCATCGCAACTCCCCACTGCGGCATGGGCGCCGCGGGATCGAGCGCGGCCGCCTGCAGGAACGACCGCTCGGCTTCCCTTGCCCAGAAAGAGTGCATCTGCGCCAGACCCTGGTCGAAGAATTTCTGAGCTTCAGGGCTGGAAGTCGTGATGGGCAGGTGAACCGTACCCATACCAGGCAGGAGTCTGGCGGGCAAGGTGGGCGCCAGAGCGCTGGGCGGAGGAGTGCAGTTATCTGCTGTTCGGGGCGCCTGGGCAGCGAAGGCGCCGTTGAGACAGAGAGCAGTAAGAAAACTAATGCGGCGAATCTTCATGGCTTTGTTTTTTCCAGCTGATTGATAATCAGCTTCTCGAGTTGGTCGGCCCGCCAGGAGGAACCCTCTACGCTGGCCGCGAGTTTGCCGTAACGATCGATCACAGACGTTGTGGAATTATGGCCGATCGAGCCCTCATCCGTCCAGTAAACCTCGCCCAGCCATGCGGCGACGTGGCCAACATCCCCGGTCAGGAATCTCCATCGCGGACTCACCGCGCCCCAGCGCCTCGCATATTCGGACAGCACCGCAGGTGTGTCGTAATCGGGATCCACGGTGATCGAAAGCAGAACAACGTCGGGCACGCGCTTCTGTAAAAGTGCAAAATTCGCCGAAAGCCGCGGGCAAACATCCGGTAGCGGGCAGCGCGTGTAAATGAAATTGATGGCGACGACTTTCCCGCGCAGATCGGCCGAACTCACGGCATTACCCTGCTCGTCCGTAAGCCGGAAATCCGGGACAACGTCCCCGATTTTCAGCTTTTCTTTCGGCGGAGGAATCACCGCGTCCGCTCCGCCCGATTTACGGATATGCCGGGCAAACGAACGGTCCTTCAGAACCACCAGCTCAAACCCAACACGGACGCCCGGATAAAGCCCCGTTAGTTCGCTCGCATCCTCCACCAGAAAAGGCATAGCCATTGCGCCCATGTAGTTTACGATAGGCCGATGTGAAACCAGCATGGTCCTCGCGAAAGAATCCACGGCCATAACGATACCGTCAACCTGCCAGCTTTTGGCGTCCACGCCGGCCGGAAACAGAGAGACCGTGACTATTAGAAGAAACGCGCGCATTGGGTCGTTTGCACTGAATTGTAACGCGATTGGCCAGACTCAATTATCGGTCGCCCTCTGGTATGATCCGGCATTATGCCTGAAAACACCACACCGGAGCACCCCGTCGAATACAGCATTGGCCTTGACCTCGGCGGGACCAACCTCAGAGCCGCCGCGGTTGACCGAACCGGCAGGATGCTCAACAAAGTTTCAGGCAAAACGCAATACTCCGAAGGCCGTGAGGCAATCGTCTCCGACATGGTGGAAGCGATCGAATCGATGCGTAGCCAGTTCGGCAAAGAAAACCTTTCCGGCATCGGTATCGGAGTCCCAGGCTTCATCTCGCTAAAAGAAGGCATCATCAAGAACTGCGCAAACATCCCGTCTCTGGAAAACTTCCCCATCCGCGAGGAAATCGGCAGCCGCCTGGGCCATAAAATCATCCTGGAAAACGATGCGAACGCCGCCGCCCTCGGCGAAAAATGGATTGGCGCAGGCCGCGATGTTGATGACCTGATCATGCTGACTCTCGGTACCGGAATCGGCGGCGGAATCATCTCGAACGGCAAAGTCCTGCGCGGCGTAAACGGCATGGCGGGCGAACTGGGCCACATCACTGTCGTTCCAAACGGTTATCCGTGCGGTTGTGGCAATCGTGGCTGCGTGGAGAAACACGCCTCCGCGACAGCAATCATCGCCATGGCCAAACTGTTGAACCTGGGTGATAACCTCACCTCGAAACAGGTCTATGATCTGGCCCTCGCTGGCAACCAGAAAGCGCAGATGATCTTCCAGTCCGTGGGGGAATGCATAGGAATTGTATTAGCTATGCTGATTAATGCGTTCAACTTTCCGCTGTATTTGATCGCGGGGGGTGTAACGGCCGGATGGGATCTGTTTGCGCCAGCCCTGCTGGATGAGACGCGCCGCAGGTCCTTCACCTTCCGGACCACACCAACACGGGTGGAATGCGCGCTGTTAGGTAATGAGGCCGGGCTTTACGGTGCAGCGTATTTGCCGTGGTCTGAAAAACTAATACCGGGATAACACAGCATATGTGGCTGGGAATTGATATCGGAACGGGCGGCAGCCGTGCCCTGCTGGTGAACAGTGCGGGCCAGGTAATCGCGGCTCATACGGTCGCGCACGAAGACATGCTCATGCTCGCGCCACTGTGGGCGGAACAGCGGCCCGAGAACTGGTGGGACGCGGCGGTGGGTGCTGTCCGGGGCGTCCTGGCCAAGGCCGACATCGCAGGCACAGAAATAAAAGGCATAGGCCTCTCGGGCCAGATGCATGGTCTGGTCATTCTGGACGCTGCCAACCAGGTAATCCGCCCCGCGCTCATCTGGTGCGACCAGCGCAGCCAGGCTCAGGTGGACTGGGTAAATGAAAAGGTCGGTAAAGCCCGGGTCCTCGGGTACATCGCCAACCCCGTACTCACCGGCTTCACCTTACCCAAACTGCTCTGGGTGCGCGACAATGAGCCGCATCTCTACCAACAAATACGCAAAGTTCTGCTGCCCAAAGATTACGTGCGCTTCCGGCTCACCGGTGAATTCGCAACAGAAGTGTCCGATGCCTCGGGCACGGCTCTGTTCGACGTGGTGCATCGCCGCTGGTCATACGAGCTGGCGGATGCCGTTGGCGTGGATCGTTCCTTCCTGCCGGGCTGCTTCGAATCGAGCGACATCTCGGGCACCATCACTGCGGAAGTCGCAGCGCTGAC
>JAUZEU010000590.1 GCA_030838885.1 Bryobacterales bacterium
GCGCTTCTGCTCCCCGAACTTCAAATGGTTCTGAAACCCCACCAGGTTATAGCTGTCTGCCCGCAAATTCTCCTGCCGCAACTGCACCGCCGCATATGGACGCCGGCCCGTGCGCGGATCCGTCAACCCCATCGGCTTCATTGGACCAAACCGCAGAGTATCCCGCCCCCGCCGCGCAATCTCCTCAATCGGCAAACACGATTCGAAGTAAGGAACATCGTCCGGCACATGCGCATCCACCGCGTGTGCTGCCATCAGCTCATCGATGAAATGTTCGTACTCAGCCTTGTTGAACGGACAGTTGAGATAGTCGCCCGTGCCATCCAGCGACTTGTCATACCGGGAAGCCGCAAACGCAACGCTCCTGTCAATCGTATGCGCGTCCACGATCGGGCTGATGCTGTCATAAAAAAACAGCCTGTCCGTGCCGGTGAACTGCGTCAGGTTCGCTGCGAGCGCGTTACTGGTCAGCGGTCCGGTAGCGATAATGGTGGGCCTCGCCGGATCCACCTCGCCAATCTCCTCGCGCCGGATTTCAATCCGTGGGTGACCCTCAACAGCCCGCGTTACTTCTTCCGCAAAACCGATACGATCCACTGTAAGCGCCTGCCCACCGGGCACCCGCGCCGCTTCCGCCGAGCGCATCAGCAGCGAATCCAGACGCCGCAACTCCTGCTTCAGCAGCCACGACGCCGAGGGATGCTGATCGCTCTTGAGCGAATTGCTGCAAACCAGTTCCGCCAGCCGGTCCGTCTGGTGCGCATCGGTAGTCTGCACCGGACGCATTTCATACAGCGTGACCGGAAATCCGCGCTCAGCCAGCTGCCAGGCGGCCTCGGTTCCGGCCAGCCCGCCACCAATAATCACAACAGAATGTGCCAAACCTCCATTTTCCCTTACTCCACCCGCAGTGCCACATTGGGATCAATCGCCGTAGCCCGCCGCGCCGGCAAATAACACGCCACCACCGCTACCAGAATCAGCACCACCGGAGCCAGGGCAAACGCCACCTCATCCCGTGCCGTAACCCCAAACAGCAAGCTCTCGACATAACGTCCCAGCGCCCACGCCCCTGCCAGCCCGCCTGCCACTCCAATCAGAATCAGCGTCAGCCCGTTTTCCATAACAAACCGCAGCACATCCCCGCGCCGCGCCCCCAGCGCCATCCGGATCCCTAACTCCCTGGTCCGGTGACTCACTGAAAACGAGATAACCCCATAGATTCCGATCGCGGTCAGCACCAACGCCACTGCCGCGAACATCGTCAGCAGAGCCGTATAGAGGCGCGGCTCCGCAATCGAATTCGCCACCCGCGCTTCCATGGTCGTCACTTCCGTCACCGGCTGGTCCGGATAGCTCTCATGAATTGCCCTCCTTAGCGCCGCAGCCATCCCCGGGGGATCCCCCTGGGTCCTTACCACCACCATGGCGCCCGGAGCCGGCCCCAGATATTGCAGGTAAGGGCAGAACAACTCTGGTTCCGCCGCGCCGCTCAGCAGATGCGAATGCGTGTCCGCCACCACGCCCACAACCCTGATCTCACGACCACCAGCCAGGCTCTGTCCAATCGGATTTTTCCCCGGAAAGTATTTCCGCGCAAATGCCTCGTTCACAATCCCCACCGGAGCGCCCGCGCCATCGTCGCCGGTGCCGAACCAGCGCCCCAGCCGCAGCGTCATCCCCATCGCGCGAAAATAATCCGAACTCACCGCCCTGTAAGTAATCCCAATCTCTTGGTTGGGCCGGTCCGGAAACGAGAAAGTGATGCTCACGTTCACTGTCCCCATCGGAATCGCGGTAGCGATGCCTGCGGCCGTTACTCCCGGCAGCCGCTGGCTCGCATTCAAAATGCCGGTTATCCGTCGCACCAGTTGCGGCTTGTCTCTCGACATCTGCGCGCTCGCCGGAGTCATCATTGTCAGCACATGATCCGGCCGGAACCCAGGGTCCACATTCGCCAGAGTCAGAAAGCTCCGGATCAGCAGCCCGGCCCCGATCAGCAGCATCAGAGACATCGCAATCTCCGCCACCACCAACCCGCTGCGCCATCGGATCCGCCCTGCGCTTTGCGTCACCGTGCGCCCCAGCTCCCGCATGCTGAAACGCGACAGCAGGATCGCAGGTCCGGTGCCGAACAACAGGGCCGTGCACATAGTGAGCCCCAACGCGAAAGCCAGCACCATCGGATCCACCCGCGCTTCTTCCACCCGCCCCATCTGGTGTGCCGGAAGCCACGCCAGCAGCGCGCGATTCCCTGCATATGCAAACAGCACTCCCATCAACCCGCCCAGCGCCGCCAGCACCAGGCTCTCAACCATTACCTGGCGCATCAGCCGTTTTCGGCCTGCCCCCAAAGCGCTCCGCACTGCAAACTCGCCCTCACGCGCCACGCTGCGCGCAATCACCAGGTTCGCCACGTTCAGACATGCGATCAGCACCAGCAGCCCCACGGCGCCGCAAAGCATCAGAAATGCGGCCCGATACTTCTGCACATCGCGCTCGCTCAGCGACTCCAGCCGGATGCGAAAATTCCGCCGCGCCTCGGGGTACGACAGTGCCAAAGAGGGCAGCATACGGTTCAGTTCCGCCTGCGCCGCCTGCATCGTAACGCCCGGCTTCAGACGCCCGATGATGTTGCGCTGCGTCTTCAACGGATCGGTCACCTTCTCTCGATCCGCAATCCACATGTTGAAAAACGAGGTCGGGAACTGGAACTCCCGCGGCATCACCCCGATTACCGCGTAACTGTCGTTATCGAGCTGCACCCGCCGCCCCATTACCCCGCGATCTCCGTTGAACTGCTGCGCCCAGAGCGGATACGAAAGCAGCACACCCCGCGGACTCCCGTCTTCAAAATCGCCCGCCTCGAACACCCGCCCCAGCATCGCGCGCGCACCGAGTGTCGGAAACAAGTCCCGTTCCACAATGCGTGCCGTCCCGTTCGCCGGTTCTGCTCCACCCGTCAGCGTGAGCGCGCGAAAGAATCCGTAACTCCCCAGGCTCTCAAAGGACCGGCTGAACTGCCGCAGAAACCCCAGATCCGCTTGAGTCGGATAAACCGTCCGCCCCTCCGGCCCCGGCTTGATGATCTCCACCAGCCGCTCCGGCTCGGTATAAGGCAATGGCCGAAGAAACACCGCCCGAAACGCGCTGAAAACCGTGGTTGTGGCGCCAATCCCCAGCGCCAGAGAAAGCACAGCCGCAACCAGAAACGAAGGGCTCTTGCGAAGCAAACGAACCGAGAATCGGATATCGCTCAACATGCTGTCCATATTTGACACCAAACCAGGCCATGCTGTTCCGGCCCCGGCCCGGCCCATTCGCGCTGGTAGAATCAAACGATTCGGTTAAGGAGCCACGTGCGCCTGCCTTAATCCTTTGAGCCCGGCAGCTCCCGGTTAATCAGATCGCAGCTTCAAAGGAGGTAGTCGCATGAACCGACGCAATTTCTTTCACGCCACCACAGCAACAGCGGCCGCCGCTATGCATGGCCACATAACCGCTCGCGCCTTCGCGGCCTCTGCGAGTTTAAAGGGCCGTTCGCCGGAAGATGTCGCCACCGATGAAGACTTCTGGTCGGCGGTCCGCAACGAATTCACGGTGGACCGAACCATCGTCAACATGAATAACGGCTACGCCAGCCCGGCGCCCCGCACCGTGCAGGACGCCATGCGGCGCTACCTCGATTACAGCAACATGGGTCCGTACCACACCATGATTCGGGAGCTTGAGCCGAAAGTGGAAATGGCTCGGCGGATGATCGCTCAGGCAGCCGGCTGCGACCCGGAAGAAATCGCCATCACCCGCAATTCGAGCGAGTCCCTCGAGATCGCTCAGATGGGCGTCAACCTCAAAGCCGGCGATGAAGTGCTGACCACCAATCAGGACTATCCGCGCATGCTGACGACGTTTCAGCAGCGTGCCCGGCGCGAAGGCATCAAGCTGAAGACAATCTCGTTCCCTGTGCCGGTCACGGACATGGACGATCTGTATACCCGGTTCGAGCGCGCGATCACGCCGCAGACCAAACTGATTCTGCTCTGCCACATCACGAACCGCACTGGCCAGATTTTCCCGGTTCGCCGCATCTGCGATATGGCGCGTGCGCGCAACATTCCTGTGATCGTGGACGGTGCCCACGCTTTCAGTCAGTTCCCGTACAAAATCTCCGATCTGAACTGCGATTACTACGGCGTCAGCCTGCACAAGTGGACATTCGCGCCGATCGGAACGGGTTTCCTTTACGTACGAAAATCCCGGATCCGGGAAACATGGGCGCTCATGGCCTCGTCAGAACGCCAGGATGACGACATCCGCAAGTTCGAAGAGGTGGGAACGCACCCGGCGGCGAATCACGATGCCATCTGCGAAGCGCTCACGTTCAATCAGAACATCGGTATCGACCGCAAGGCCGCGCGGCTTCGATATCTGAAGCAGCGGTGGACCGCCCGTCTGGCGCAAAATCCGAAGGTCAAAATACTCCACAGCATGAACCCCGAAATGTCCTGTGGTATCGGCATGATTGGCTTGAATGGCGCTGATCCGCAGAAGCTGGTTTCTGCTCTCCAGACAAAACACGGAATTTTTGCAGCGCTGATGCCGCACGAGGAGTACGTGGGCATCCGAATTACACCCAGCGTATATACAACGCTTGCAGAGGTGGATTACTTTTCCAGTGCAGTGGAAAGCGAACTACAAAACTCGTAGCTCGGGCCCCAGGCTAATCTGGGACAAGCGGACCCGGTAGCAGGGCCGTCCACCAATCTCGCTTATTTCGTGCGGGTTTCTCCAGCCGCTTTCAACGCACTCGCCACCTGCGCCATACGGCGCCCCTGAAACCGTGCGACGTCCACATCCTGCGGCGTAGGCGGCGTGTTGTTCTGGCCGGAGACCGAAGAAGCTCCATACGGAGTCCCCGCCGCGAACACTGCCGGATCCGCATAGCCGAGCGGCACAATAATCAGACCCAGATGCGCCATGAAGTTGTACATCGTGATGATGGTGCTCTCATTGCCTCCGTGAAGAGAGGAGGTGGATGTAAAACCGGAACCGGCTTTCCCCACCAGCTTGCCCTGAAACCACAGGCCACCAAGCGAATCGACATACGATTTAAGCTCGGAACTGACATTTCCGAAGCGGGTAGGCGAGCCAAACGCGATGCCATCGGCCCACTCGGCATCTGCTTCCGTTGGGGCTTCATACAGCCCGTTCATGCGATCGGCGTTCTCCTTCCAGCCGGGCACCTTCGCGATAATCTCCTGGTTCACGATGTCGCGCACGCGCCGCAGTCTGACGTCGGCACCTTCAGACCGGGCACCCTCGGCGATTTCCCGCGCGAGAGCCTCCGTCGAACCATTTCTGGAATAAAAAGCGATCAGTACATTTACACTGGCCATCCCGGTTTTCCTCGTCCCTCTGTTCAATCGTACTTCGGTAGCGTGCTGGTCAGGCGCGGTCCGTCGTATTTCGCTGCGCTCCCGATTACTAAAACGTACGTCGGGCTACGGCATCCCGGAACGCAGGCCTTCTACCTGTAACCTGGGTACTAATGGCGACTTTGCGTACTGGTACCGCTCTTGCGCAAGTCACTTAAAATGTGTAGGTTCCCTCTGCCTTACAAGTTAGAATTTTCATGTGACCGGTGCGAATCCCAGATGTATCAATGGGCCACTCAGCTGTCCGGCACATGGAGGAGAGATCTTGAAACGAAGCACAAATTTCAGCCGATTCGCTGCCGTAATATTTGCGGGAGCCGCGCTAACCGGCGCGCTGCAGGCCAGCGTTTACGATGCTGTGGCCGACTTCCACGATCCGAGTGTTACCAACAGTGCCTGGAGTTACGGAACGTCAGCAACCCTTGGCGGAACGTTTGTCGCGTTCCCGAACTATGTGGTCAACTTTTGGAATCAAAGGTTCGGAGATGCGGGCTTAGGTGATGTAGGTTACTTCACCAGCAGCAGTGGTTACGCTTCCTTGCCGGCGGTCTTGAAGAACACCACGAGCGGTGCTCTGGATGTTGTCGGACCGTCCACTTCCCCAACAATGTGCTCTTGCTGCACCCCGGCGCTGATGGACAATACGCGATCGTTCGCTTCACTGCGCCGGCGGCGGCGACTTACTCAGTGAGCGGCATTTTCATCGGCCTCGACAATCAGAACCGAACTACAACTGACGACCATATCTTCACGCCTGCCGATAACCTGTACGCCGCGTCCGTGAATAGTTCAACTTATTCTCACGCCTTCTCATTCACCAGGGCGCTTGCAGCGAACGAGACGCTTGACTTCTCCGTCGGGTATGGTCCCGATAATCTGTACTATGACAGCACCGGTCTCAGCGCGACCATCTCGCCGACCCCGGAACCCGGATTCTACGGGCTCATGGCTCTTGGGTTAGCCGGTTTAGGAACAGTCGTTATCCGCCGCCGTAACAACAGCAGCAGCACCACCGCCGCCTGACGCGTTCGAACAAGATCCGGCAAATCGGGCTGGCTGTTGCATGTTCGCAAGTGCGACCGCTGGTCCGATTTGTCTCGCAGTACCCCACGCTGCCTGGTCTGCGCTGGTCTCTGGTATAGAATGAACCCGAAATTCCATGCCCGAACCTTCGCGTACGAAGCGCCTTCTCCGCAGCCTGGCCATCCTGACCCTCGCCTGCACTCCGGCCCTCGCCCAAAACATCCGCGTTCTCGTCTGGGATGAACGCCAGCCCGAACAGAAAACTGCCTACCCCAACTTCGTCGGCAATCAGATTGCCGACCACCTCAAACACCTCCCCGGCATCACTGTCGTCAACTCTGTTGGTCTTGACGACCCGGCGCACGGTCTCGGCAACTCCGTTCTCGACAACACGGACGTACTCATCTGGTGGGGTCATATCCGCCAGGGCGAAATCCCGGTCGAAACCGGCCGCGATATGGTCGCGCGTATCAAAGCCGGCAAACTCGCGCTCGTCGCTCTGCACGCCTCCCACTGGTCCGTCCCCTTCATGGAAGCCATGAACGAGGTGACGCGCATCGAAGCGAGCCGCCGTTACCCCGGCCCCAAAGTCAGATTCGAATTCATCCCACCTCCCGGCCGCATTCCCCCCACCTACGACTCGCTTATCACCCCCGCCTACTACGCCCTCCGCGAATCCAAGGGCGAACAGCACGTCCGTGTCGATCTGCCCCTCTCCGTATTTCCCGGCTATCGTGCGGATGGAAAGCCCAGCACCGTGACCACGCTGCGTCCCGAACATCCTCTCGCTAAAGGCATCCCCGCCCAGTT
>JAUZEU010000601.1 GCA_030838885.1 Bryobacterales bacterium
AAAACGATGAATATCCAGGCAATGCGGTTAAAATGAAAGACCAAAGGTTTAATGGGAGCATGGAAGGCAATTCCGGTTGAGGTAGTGCAGGCTCGTTCAGCCGGGGGCCAGCCGCGGCTCTATCCGAATCTGAATCCGGCGGCGGCAATACCGGTGGAACGCGATCAGGTTTTCCGCCTGAACACCTTTTTCGATAACTTCCGGCTTTACAGAGGAAAAGAGCGCTCGCAATACGTGCCGAATGCGCGTTATGTCTTTGTGAAAATGGCCACCGGCGAGACCTTGTGTCACCCCAGGTACCGGCATCCCGCTCTGGCGGAAGGCCGACCGGTCCTCTACGCAGGAGAGGCGCAATTCGATAACGGCAAGCTCCAGTGGTGGAGTAATGCGAGCGGCAACTACCGCCCGGACCCCGGCCACGCCGCACAGGCAGGATTGCCGATGGACCAGTTCTTCACTTTCGAGGATATTCTGCGCGGCGCTCATTCCAAGCCAAAGAGTGACGAGCGTTCCACGCTGCAGGCGAAGATGTTGGTGAACCGGTACGCAGCGGCCGGCCAGAGTGCCTTTAAGAGCGAGAGATGAGCAGCCCGGCTTCCGATCCTGTACGGGCGAGATCGGCATGGACGATGCGCGAACGGCTTGCCCGTGAAGGCTACCGCTTCGATTTTTATCAGGCAGTGCGTTTGCTGGAGATGCTGCGGCCCATCGCTCTGTCCCCGGGTACAGGTGTTGAACCTGACCGTGAGGCCGTCCGTTTCCGGTCTCGCGTTTCGCTGGAGTTTCCGGCCAGCGCCGTCCATGAGATCCGCTTCCTGCCCGATCTTCCACCAGAGATGACAGTGAATTTCATGGGCCTGGCCGGCCTTCTGGGGCCGCTGCCTATGCCGGTGACTGAGATGATTCTCGCCTGTCGGCGCGAGCCGCAACTCGATGAAAATGGTGCCCCCCGGCGGGAGGCGCCCGCTGCGATTGATTTTCTCGACATCTTTAATCACCGTCTGGTGTCTTTGATGTACCGGGTCAGGCAGACGCATCGCCCGGCCTTATCCGCGAAAGCACCTTCCGAGGGCCAGGTGGCGCGGAGCCTGTTCGCTCTGATCGGACTCGGACACCAGACACTGCAGGGCCGTTTAGCCGTTCCGGACAAAGCGCTGCTGTTTTACAGCGGGATCCTGGCACAGCGCCCCCGTTCTGCTGTCGGCCTTCAACGCATACTAGCGGACTATTTTGGAGTTCCGGTTAAGATCCGGCAATTTATAGGGCGATGGAGGAAACTCGATGCCCGGCAGTGGACGGTGCTGGGAGGAAAGCATCGCCGGAATATAAGACTGGGGCAGGGCGCGGTAGCTGGCACACGAGTTTGGGACGAGCAGACTCATATCCGCATTCGGCTTGGCCCCCTGCCACGGCACAAATACTTCGGGATGCTTCCCGGCGGATCTGCGCATAACTCGCTGCGCGACATGATTCGCTTCTATCTGGATCCGGAAATCAGTTTTAGTCTGGCGTTGGTTTTGCGAAAGGAAGACATTTTTTCGCCCGAACTGGGCTCGGAAGACTTCCGCCTCGGCTTCACTTCGTGGGTGAGTCCGGTGGATTCGGCGATGCGGCAACAGACAGTCCGCATCGAAGCGGATTACTGATATGCCATTCACTGAGGCGAATCTGCCGATGCAGATCATTACGCCGCTTGGTCCGGATAAGCTGTTCGTCCGGAGCGTGGAGGGTGAAGAACGCATATCCAGCCTTTTCTTTTACCGGGTGGAGTTCTATTCCGAGGATCCCGCCCTTGACTTCACCCGGATTGTAGGGAAGTCCGTCACCCTGCAGATTCCCCTGGCATCAGGCAATTCGGAGTATGTAAACGGAATTGCCGGGCGCTTTGGGCAGAGCGGGCGCGATAAGAGATTCACAACTTACGTGGCGGAGATTCGCCCGTCGCTCTGGACTCTGACGATGAACGCCGATTGCCGGATATTTCAGAACATGACGGCGCCGGACATCATCAAGAAGGTGTTTTCTGATCTCGGCTTCTCAGCCTTCAAAGACTGTCTGACGGCGACCTACCAGAGCCGGGACTACTGCGTGCAATACCGCGAGACGGCCTTCGCCTTCGTCTCGCGTCTGATGGAGGAAGAAGGTATCTGCTACTTTTTCACGCACGAAAGCGGAGCGCACACGATGGTGCTTGCCGACGATGCGAGCGCGTGGCCTGTCTGTACTGATCTTGCCGCGGCGCGTTACGGCGGCACACCCGGAGTTTGGGATAGTGACGATGTGATTGCGGAATGCACCATCGAACAGGTGGTGACAGTGGGGCAATATAAAGCCGACGATTACAGTTTCGTGAACCCTTCGACCGATCTGCTTTCTACCGCGGCCGGAGCCGAAACCACCCGGTCGATCTACGATTATCCGGGCTTGTATACCGTGCAAAGCGACGGTGATGCGATCACCAGTCGGCGCCTTTCCGCGTTCGAGGTGGAAGGGCACATCATTCGGGGCAATGGCTCTTGCCGGAGCTTTCACGGGGGTGCGAAGTTCAGTATGAGTGGGCATTATCGCGACGACGCAAATACCGCCTATGTGCTCCGCAGTCTTTCCGTCCAGGCCACGCAGGAAGGTTATAGAAATTCGTTCGAGGCTTTCCCGGCCTCGGCCACTTTCCGGCCTCCCTCGATCACGCCGCGCCCGGTGATCGCGGGAACGCAGACTGCTACTGTGGTGGGCAAATCGGGCGAGGAGATCTGGACGGATCAGTATGGCAGGGTCACCGTGCAGTTCCACTGGGACCAGTTGGGCACTAATAATGAAACCAGTTCCTGCTGGATCCGCGTAGCCCAGGGTTGGGCGGGAAAGGCTTGGGGAAGTATCTTCATTCCCCGAATCGGCCAGGAGGTGGTAGTCAGTTTTCTCGAAGGCAATCCGGACCGACCTTTGATCACCGGCTGTGTCTACAATGCCGACTTCGCGGTTCCTTACCCATTGCCCGACTCTCAGACGAAGAGCACCATCAAGACTAACTCGTCCAAGGGCGGCAACGGCTTCAATGAATTCCGGTTTGAGGATAAGGCGGGTTCGGAAGAAATCCTCATGCAGGCCCAAAAGGACATGAATGTAAACGTTCTGAATAATCAGACGATCACGGTCACTAATGACCGGGCCATTACGGTGAGCAAGGGAAATGAAACACACAACGTGAAGGGCACGCGGACGCTGACTATTACGGGCAATGAGTCCCATACGAACAAGGCAGACTATACGTCGGACGTGAGTGGAAACTTCACGCTGAAAGTGAGCGGCAATCTGTCCATTGAGGCCAGCGGCTCGGTGAGCATAAAAGCGGGCACAAGCTTCGACAACAAGGCCGGAACCGCCCTCACCAACAACGCAGGTACGGAGTTGACCAACAAAGCG
>JAUZEU010000700.1 GCA_030838885.1 Bryobacterales bacterium
AAAAGCCTGGGGTGGTGAAGGCGTCCATGGCGGAGTTCTCGAAGCCGCAATACGGCGTGGATGTGCTGAAAGTGGAAGTGCCGATCAACCCAACGTACGTGGAAGGAAGCCGGGCATATAAGGGCCAGACCGCTTATACGAAGGCGGAGGCGATGAATCTTTTCCGGGAGTGCGCTTCTGTCGCGACTCTGCCGTTTATTTATCTCAGCGCCGGTGTGACGAACGAAGTGTTCATTGAAAATCTGGAGTTCGCGACGGAGAGCGGCACCGATTACTCGGGAGTTCTCTGCGGACGGGCGACCTGGCTGGATGGCGTGAAGGTCTACGGCGAGAAGGGCCTTAAGGCGCTCGAAGACTGGTTGTCAGTGAAAGGCGTTGAGAATATTAAAGCGGTAAATGAGGCAATTAAGGGCGCGAAGTCCTGGAAACTGAAAGCGGGAGTTACCGCGGCTTAGCGGGAAGTTGGATTGCAGGGAAGGGCCGGGCACTGATCGTGGTGGCCTGCCCTTTTCTGATTTGATCTCTCGATCGTTTTTGCCAGACTCATCAGGCATAACAAGAGCCCACTGAAGTTGCGTTGATCAGACTTGCGGCTTTTTTGTTGGCTGCGGCCGGATCGAGCGCAGTACGCCCCTCAGGGATTTGTCGGCGCTTTGAAGACAAGAGATGATATCCGAAAATCCAGGTATCTTTCGTGAATCGACGCGCGAGAGCGCGTCATTGGCAGATTGAATCTGATGGCGGGTGTCGGTGATCCGAGCCCGTTCTTCCATCGTCAGTTCGTACTCCATAGAAACAGTCCTCCTTAGGAACAGTGGTGTTCCTCGATGTGCGCGATGAGCAAATACTTGGCATTGTCTTTTCTCTCGCGGGCCATATGAAGCAAATCGTCAAAGCGGGTAAAATCTGACTCTCCCGCGATGACCGCCTGCGCCTGGTCTGACTGCAACGCGACAAATTCCCGCACAGCAAACACAAAGTCATCAGCCAGCCGTTCCTTTATTTCGCAGTACGGGACTTGTGTTCCATCGCGTCTATTCTGCTGCTGCGTCATCCAATGTCTACTGCAGCAAGCAGATCGCCAAAGTGTGCAGGATTGCCCCCTCACCCGGTCCGGATATCATCTCTGAAGCGGAACTTCCGACGGAACGAAATAGCCCGGCTTAGCTACCTTTGCCCAACCGCCCCCGCGTCGCGCATTTCCCCGGTAATCCGCACGTTCCGGAAATCGCCGGTTTCATTAAAGGACCCCAACCCCACCCGGCCCCAGCGCAGGCTTAAATCCACCGCTTCCAGGCTCGGATTCCGCTTGCCATTCACTTCCACATAACACTTCCCGGTCTCACCATCGAACACCAGCTTTACCGGAATCCAGTCCGTCGTTTCGAGCGAAGCGGGACCGTCCAAAGAGGAGATACGCGACCTCTCCCCGCCGAAGATATGAAACATTCCATTATGTACGTTCTGTTTTGCCGCCGCGTCCGACGAAATGTGCGCGTAATTGTAGTGCGAAGGATCCTGCCATCCATAAACAATGATCACGCTGCGGCCATTCCTCTTTACTTCCGCTTCCACCGTGACCTTTTGATAGGGCTTCGAATCCAGCAACGCAATCTTTGTGGGACGGCGCGGCTGACCAGCAGGTGGCTCGGCCTTCACCAGGAGGCGCAACACGCCGTTCTCCACCGCCCAGTCGGAAGGCTGCTCTACGGTCCAGGCGTGGCCGAAGACGTGAAGCGTCTCCGCTGCGGAACAGATCAAAACACCAAAACAAATGGCAATCAGCAACGCTTTCATCAGTTCGAGGTTATCATCACATCGGCCAAGCTGGTATTTTGAAAGGATCAAACTGGCCACACCTGTATGCAAACCACAATCGAAACAGAACCCCGTAATCTCGCGGCCCCGTTAAGCCGGAATAAGCATCTCCGTAAATGGGTTGAGAAAATGGCCCAGCTCACGCAACCCGATGCCATTCATTGGGTCGACGGGTCGCAGGAGGAGAACGACAACCTCTGCGCTGAAATGGTGAAGAGTGGCACCTTCATCAAACTGAATCAGGACCTCTGGCCAGGTTGTCATTACGCGCGTTCCGACGCGAACGATGTGGCGCGCGTGGAAGACCGCACGTACATCTGTTCGCTGTCGAAGGACGCGGCGGGTCCGACCAACAACTGGGTCAACCCCTATGAGATGCGCCGTAAGCTGAAGGGCCTGTTCGATGGCTCTATGCGCGGGCGCACCATGTACGTGCTCGCTTTCAGCATGGGTCCCATCGATTCCCCCATGTCGCAGATTGGCGTACAGTTGACCGACTCGCCTTACGTAGTGGTCAACATGCGGATCATGGCGCGAATTGGTCTGCCGGTATTTCGGGAAATTGATAAAGACGTCAAGCGCGTGGTGCCCTGCATGCACACTGTGGGAGCCCCGCTGGAACCTGGTCAGACCGACGTGCCGTGGCCGTGCAACAAGGAAAAATACATCGTGCACTTTCCGGAGTCGCGCGAGATCTGGTCGTATGGCTCGGGTTACGGCGGCAATGCGCTGCTGGGCAAAAAGTGTTTCGCCCTCCGCATCGCCTCGAATATCGCGCGCGATGAGGGCTGGCTCGCCGAACATATGCTGATTGTGGGCGTGGAAAATCCGGAAGGCGAAAAGACTTACGTGGCCGCCGCCTTCCCCAGTGCCTGCGGCAAAACCAATTTTGCGATGCTGGTGCCCCCGGCTGGTTTTGAGGGCTGGAAGGTGTGGACCATCGGGGATGACATTGCCTGGATCAAGGCCGATGAGCAAGGCCGCTTGCATGCCATCAACCCGGAAGCCGGCTTCTTCGGCGTAGCTCCGGGAACTTCGGAAAAAACGAACCCAAATGCCATGGCGACACTGCGGCGCAACACGATCTTTACGAACGTGGCGCTCACGCCGGAAGGCGGCGTTTGGTGGGAGGGCATGACGGACGAGCCACCGGAGGAGTGTCTCGACTGGCAGGGCCGCAAGTGGACACCCACTATCGGCAAGGAGACCGGCACCAAAGCCGCTCACCCGAACTCCCGCTTCACCGCGCCGGCGTCTCAGTGCCCTACCATCGATCCGGATTGGGAATCGCCGGAGGGCGTCCCGATCAGCGCGATCATCTTCGGCGGGCGCCGGGCCACCACCATGCCTCTGGTGTATCAGGCGTTCAACTGGAGCGCCGGCGTCTACACCGGCGCAACGATGGGCTCGGAAACAACTGCCGCTGCCGCAGGCGCAGTCGGCAAGGTCCGCCGCGATCCCATGGCGATGCTGCCCTTCTGCGGTTATCACATGGGCGACTATTTCCGTCATTGGCTTAAAGTGCAGAGACGCCTGACTCAAACACCCCGGATCTTCCACGTGAACTGGTTCCGCAAGGATGAGAACGGCGATTTCATCTGGCCGGGCTTCCGCGAGAACATGCGCGTGCTCAAGTGGATTGTGGACCGTTCGCGGGGCCGCGCTGTGGGCTTGGAAACTCCCATCGGCTGGACCCCGCGTTACGAGGACATCGAGTGGACCGGTCTGCATTTCGAGCGCGAAAAGTTTGAGGCGCTGCAGGCTTTCGATCATCAGGCGTGGCGGGCCGAAGTGATCGGGCACGAAGAGCTGTTTATCGACTTACACGATCACCTGCCGCCGGAAATCGTGTATGAGCGCGAACTTCTGATCTGCCGGTTATAAAAGGAAAGGCCGGATTCGCCACAGAGTAGCTCTGGCGAATCCGGCTTCTGCGTTTTCTGACCAGCCGGAATCAGGTCTTCTTCGGCCCCTTGATCCGCGTGAGTTCGGCGATCGTACGGCCTGCGCTGGAATCCACCATGAGTTGGGCAAGCCGCTTTGTCCGGGTCTCTTCCTTCTTCGCGCTGACCACCCGCCATGTGGCTGTTCTGCGGTACCAGGCCGGTTGAGTTTGAAAGAAATCCCACGCGGCCTTATTAGCCCGGAACAGCGCTTCCTGCGCGGCCTCAAACTGAACATTTTCCTGCTCGAAAGCGTAGACACCAGAACGCGTCTGCTCGCGCGCGGCGAAAGCACGCAAGCCGGCGGCATGCATGAGCCTCTGGATGGTGAGTTCCTCCACCCGCTTTATATTCACGACGCTCCAGATGCTGCGGGCCTTTCGTGGCGTGAACCGAATGCTGTAGCTCACGTCGTCAATTCTTCGGCGAACCCCGTCGATCCATCCGAAACACAACGCCGCGTCCACCGATTCGGGCCACGTCATGCTCGGCTGGTCCGAACCCACCTTGTAGAACCCGACGAGCAATTCGGTCTGCCTGTGGTGATTCTTTTCGAGCCACGCGTGCCAGGCGGCCGCAGTGGGGAAGAATTTCGGTTCCATCTGCCGGGGCTTACATCACGCCGAATTTGTCGAAGGCTTCCACCGTGCTCATCCCGTTCACGATTGCGGTGCGCACGGCGTTTTCCTTGCTCACCTTTTCGAGTGCCTTCGAGATCGCTTCGCGTTCAGCTTCGGCGGGGATGATGAGCACGCCATCCAGATCGCCAAACACGATGTCGCCGGGCGCGATCACCACACCCTCCATCTCGATCCTGACTCTGAAATCCACCACCTTGCCGCGGTAGCCCTGATCCTGCGCATATCGTCCGTGTGAGAATGTGGGGAACCCCAGCGCGAGAATGCCGTTCGTATCACGGGAGTAGCCGTTGACCACGGCTCCGGCGGCGCCCAGTATTTGCGCGCGAGTGCTCATGAGTTCACCCCACAGCGCATATCGTGGCGAGCCACCGCTGGCCACGTATACTTCATTGCGTTTGAGATCGTCGAGAGCGTGCAGCATCAGGCCAAACGGCTGGCGGCTCAGTTCAGCGCGGCCTGCAGCATCCGTGTACGCGTAGTAATCCGCTTCGAGCACGGGCATCGACCTGCCGACAACAACCATGCCGCTATCAAGTGGCTTGAGCTTCGGGGACAGAAACTGCCTTTGCAGCCCCATGGTGTCGAGCACGTCACCTACGGCGGCCGTGAACAATTGCTCGCGCATCAGCGCAAAAAGTTCGTCGTCATCCCGCCATGTCAACGAGGTCATCTGCCCAACAGTTTACTGCCCGACAACCTTGTCGGGGAGCGTAAACAGATAGGAAATGATGTCCTGCATGTCTTTCCGCCCAAACTTATACGGCGGCATCGGCGTGCCCGGCGACATTTTTTGCGGATTCACGAAGTGCTCCGCGGTCCATGCTTCCGAACGGCGCGTACCCAGGCCGTTCAGGACCGGCCCTGTCTTGCCACCCACCCCGTTGACCATATGACAGGCGAAACAGAAATTCTTCTGGTATAGGGCAGCGCCGTCAGCCGCGAACTCGGGAGTATTGGTGATGAGGTCGCCATTATCCGGCGTGAGGGCCAGCATGGCGGCGGCAAGATCGTTCATCTGCGGTGCGGTCAGGTTCACCGGCGCCATCGCACTGCCGGGGCTGGTGGCCTCCGGCTGCTTAAAGTGCACCAACATCCAGTCCTTATCGTGACGCTGACCCGTGTTCAGCAGGTAAGGCCCGGGCTTCGCTTCTCCGCCCGCGGTTACGTTGTGGCAGGTCACGCAGTTCTGATCTTTGTAGTAATGAATTCCGGAGAGTTCGGCGGGCTTTAACTGCATCCACTGAGTGGGCCCTGAGAAGTCGATGGAAGCCGCCGCGGTTTGTGGCGGGGTGCCCTTAATGGCAGCCAAAGTCAACCCGCCCCAGCCGATGCCAGCCAGCAGAACCACGCCCATGGCAAGCGTCCGCTGCCGCACTTTCACCATCCGGCTGCGGTCGATAAAGGGCGTCAGAAGCAGCGCCAGAATTGCAACCGTGGGCAGAATGACCGTGCCCACTACCTCGAGCGGCCCTTCGAAGACCTTCAGCATCTGGAACAGAAAAAGGAAATACCATTCCGGACGAGGGATGTAGCTGGTGTCGGTCGGATCGGCCATGCGCTCCAGCGGGACGCGAGCCATAATCGCCAGGGTAAACAGGATCGCAAAAGCGATGAAGATCGCCACCGTATCCTTAAAAACCTGTTGCGGATAAAACTTCTTCTTCGGCTTCAGCTCGTCACCGGGTATGGGCGCCACACCGTGGCGGCGCACCAGAAATACGTGGA
>JAUZEU010000745.1 GCA_030838885.1 Bryobacterales bacterium
CTGCAAACTCCGATGTGAAGTAAACCAGGCCTGACTATCCACCGACCCCGGCCGAACCGACTCGTACGTCCCGTCCGGTTTCCCCAGCCGCACCTTTCGCGTATCCGCCAGATACTTCTCCAGCACCACATCCCGCAAATACCGCACCAGCTTCGGATTCAGCACTGGAAACAACAGCTCCACCCTCCGATCCAAATTTCTCGGCATCAGATCCGCGCTGCCCGCATAAACCTCTTCCTGGCCCGCGTTCCCAAAATAAAAAATGCGGCTATGCTCCAGAAACCTCCCCACGATGCTACGCACGGTAATGTTCTCGCTCAAACCGGGTATCCCCGGACGCAAACAACAAAGCCCGCGCACAATCAGATCCACCTTCACCCCCGCACGCGAAGCCTCGTACAGCAACCGAATCATTGCCTTGTCTTCCAGCGCGTTCATCTTCAGAATTAAACGTCCGCGCTCACCCAAAGCAATCTCACGCCGGATCAGTTCCATCAGCCGTTTCCGCATCGTGACGGGCGCGACAAGCAGCCGCCGGAAGTCTGCCTTATGCGAATAACCCGTCAGGTAATTAAACAGATCGGTAGCATCCGCGCCAATATCCGGATCTGCCGTAAAAAGACTGAAGTCCGTATAAAGCCGGGCTGTTGCAGGATTATAGTTCCCCGTTCCCAGGTGCACGTAACGTCGGATCTGCTCATGTTCCTGCCGAACGATCAGCGCGATCTTGCAATGCACCTTCAGCCCCAACAGCCCGTAGACCACATGCACGCCCTCACGTTCCAGCGCCCGAGCCCATTCAATGTTGCTTTCCTCATCGAACCGCGCCTTGAGTTCCAGCAGAACCGCTACCTGCTTGCCGTTTTCAATCGCCTCCAGCAACGCTTTCACGATGGGCGAATTCCGGCCCACCCTGTACAGCGTCATCTTGATCGCCAGCACATCCGGGTCATGCGCAGCCTTTTTCAACAGATCCACAATCGGCTGAAAGGTCTGGAACGGATGATGCAGCAAGCGGTCTTCACGCCGGATCGTCGTGAAGATATCTTCATCGGCATGCGCGGAAAACTCGGGTGGGGTCCAAGGCTCCAGCGGCTCATCACGCAGTTCCGGACGCTCCAGCGACGGCAGTTGCCGCAGCCGGCTCAGATCCAGCGGCCCACTTACCCGGAACACATCCGCCGGATCCATCTCCAGATTCTCCACCAGCGTCTCGAGCAGATCGTCTGAGATGAACTTATCCGTCTGCAATCGTACCGGCTTGCGAAAACGCCTGCGCCACACCGCCTCTTCCACCGACTCCAGCAGGTCGTCGCTTTCCAGCTCCTTAATGGCAACCTCAGCGTCCCGGGTCACATGGAACGGATGCGACTCCACAATCTTCAGCCCCGGAAATAACGACTCCGCGTTCGCCGCGATTACCTGCTCAATCCAGACAAAGCGCTGCGTCCCCGGCTCGTCTGCCGAAGTGGACTGCTTTGCGGGCTGCGGCACCGCTAACAGTTGAGGTAGCTGTTCCGGCACTTTTACGCGCGCGAAATGTTCCCGGTCGTCCGTGTCCTTCAAAACCACGGCAAGATTCAGGCTCAGATTGGAAATATGTGGGAATGGGCGGCCCGGGTCAAAGGCGAGCGGTGTGAGAACCGGAAACACGGTGTCGATGTAATACTGATCCACCGCGGCTTTCTCGCGCTCATCCAGGTCGGCATAATCGACCAGCTCAATGTCATGGCGCGACAACGCAGGCACCAATTGCCTGTGAAAGCACTCATAAATTGCCTTCATGATCTCGTCCAGCCGCTCGCGCACTGCCGCCAGTTGCTGCGAAACCGTCTTGCCATCGATGCTCAGGTCCTGAGTGCCAGCGCTGAGTTTCTGCTTCAGTGCCGCCACCCGCACCATGAAAAACTCGTCCAGATTGGAACTGACGATAGAGAGAAACTTCACCCGCTCCAGCAGTTTGTTACGTGGGTCGCGAGCCTCGTCCAACACCCGCTTCTGGAACTCGAGAAGGCTTAATTCCCGGTTCATGTAGTTCGAGTAATCATCGAGCGGGATTTCCGGAGTTCCCGGCGCGGGCCGGGCAACTTCCCTTAAGGCCACAGCCTGCACCAGTTCAGCCGCAGAGACCACCGCAGCCTTCTTCCTGGCCACTCTGACTCTCTTCATTCGCCCGTCCCGATCATGCGGCAATCACTTTTTGCCTGGCTGGAAATGTAATGGTGAACGTAGTTCCCTTACCCAGCCGGCTCTCCACTTTGATGCTTCCATCCATCCGTTCCACCACATGCCGCACGATCGATAGCCCCAGTCCGGTTCCCCCCACTTCACGTGAGCGCGCCTTATCCACGCGATAGAAGCGTTCGAAGATGCGCGGCAGGTCGTCCGACGGGATGCCGCGGCCGGTGTCGCTGACCGAGATGCTCACCCGGCCATCGGGCGCCGGACCCGCTTCTATCCGCGCCTCGCCCCCCGTTTTGTTGAACTTGACCGCGTTGTCCAGCAGATTCACCAGCGCCTGTTCCAGCCTTAGCGCGTGCCCTGTAATCGTGACATCCTGCACCGGCCCGCGAATCAGATTTACGCCGCGAATCCGAGCTTCCGCTTCCACGGTCAGCATCGCCGTATTGATCGCTTCTTCCACCGATACAGGCCCTGGTTCCGTATCGCGACGCCCTGATTCCAGATCCGACAAAACAAGAAGATCCGAAGCAATATTGTTCAGCCGGATGGCGTGCGCCTGAATAATCTCCACAAAATGCCGGTTGTGCTCGTTGTCGGAGAGCGCGCCGCTCAGCAGCGTCTCGGCGTACCCGCGGATCGCCGTCAGGGGAGTACGCATCTCGTGCGAAACATTAGCTACAAAGTCTTTGCGGATCCGCTCCAGCCGCTCCAGACCCGTGATGTCATGCAGAATCACCAGCGCCCCCCGGTGCGGAGGCACTGCCAGCGGCGTGGCATAGGATTCGAAGACCGAAGACTCGTCGCCCGTGAACTGAAGGCGTGCCTTGGCAGGCACGCCAGACGCCAGTACCTCCGAGATCAGCGCCAGAAATTTCGGATCCCGAACCAACCCCACCAGCGAGGTATTCTGCGGCACCAGCGGGCTCAGCCCCAGCGTTCGCGCCAGCGATTCGTTGGAGAACATGACGCGCATGTTATGGTCCACCGCCAGAACGCCTTCCGCCATGCTCTTTAGAATCACGTCGCGCCGGTCTGATTCCAGACTCAGCGTTTCCACCAGTTCACGGATGCGCAGGGCCATGCGGCGGAAAGACTGGTTCAGCAGCGCGGTCTCCTCGCCTTCGTCCGGCAGTGGCGAGTCGAGATCGTTCGCGTCCAGCACGTGTTCCGTAAATCGCTTCATCCGCTGCACGCGCCAGGCAAGCGAGCGCACGATCATCCACGTCAGCATGAGGGCGCCGAAAACGCATAGCAGAACTTCAATGACTATACGGTGCAGGCGCGTGCCTTCACCGCTCAGGTCCACCAGGGCGACAATGGCCGCGATGACCAAAAAGCAACTGAGAAACAGCCGGAAACGGATTGAAGTCACCACTGTTGCGCTTGCGTTCAGTTTACACTCCGAACACGAAATGCGGTGTATTTCGGCTCAACGGCGATTTGCTGCTGCCGGTAGTCACCAAAGGGAAACCTTTTCCCGTTCCGGTGCGACAATACCTGTATGCGGATTCGGCTGGCCAGAGTTGTTGGGTTGATCTTTGTTTTCGCCCTGCCTGGTC
The DNA here is from genome assembly GCA_030838885.1 of Bryobacterales bacterium. Taxonomy (GTDB): domain Bacteria; phylum Acidobacteriota; class Terriglobia; order Bryobacterales; family Bryobacteraceae; genus BOG-234. Next base: position 3,744 of record JAUZEU010000745.1, read on the forward strand.
TCGCGCAGCAGGCAATCTCGGTTGAAAAGCTGGTCGAATTCATTAAGTCTTCCGTCACGGAAAAGCTTCCGGATAAAGAAGTTGCGGCTCAGCTGGTCGGGTACCGACTGACCAGCAAACTGGAAGATCGCGTCATCGAAGATCTGCAGCACGAAGGCGCTGGCCCAAGGACGGTAGCCGCTCTCACCAAACTGGCCGACCAATCCGCAAAACTGGTGGTCGCAGCACCCAAACCTGCCGC
>JAUZEU010000746.1 GCA_030838885.1 Bryobacterales bacterium
CGGTGATCATCTACGACCCCACAACCAACCTTCCTTTTGCAAACAATGTGATTCCCACGAGCCGGATCAATCAGACTGCGCTCGGCTTGCTGGGATTCATCCCGCTGCCCAACGCTCTGGGCACCCGCAACAACTACCAGTTGATCGCGTCGAATCCGTCGAACAACAACAATCTTCAGGTGATGATTAACCATACGCTGACCGCGAAAGACCGGTTGGCGCTGAACTTCAATCACCAGAGCCGCGATTCGGAAAACATTCAGGCGTTCGGGTTCATAGACAATACAACCGGTTCCGGGCTCAGTTCGAACCTCAGCTGGAGCCACACCTTCAACAGATCTTTGATCAACAACGTTGCACTCGCCTTTAGTCGCAATGTCACGAACAACTACTCGTTTTTCTCGAATGGTCAGAACGTTGCAGCGCAACTGGGAATCACGGGCGTCACGCAGGATCCTGTCGCCTACGGCCCGCCCACTGTGTCCTTCACGAACTTTGGCTCGCTGACTGATGCGCTGCCCTCGGCGAACCACACCCAAACCGCCAGCCTGACGGAGTCGATGACCTACATCAAGGCCAAGCACACGGTCAGCTATGGCCTGAATTTTCAGCGCCGCCAGAACAATGTCCTGACCACGCAGAACTCGCGTGGGTCATTCAGTTTCACCGGTATCGGAACGCAGCAGATTGGGGCGAATGGATTACCGGTTACCGGCACAGGTTATGATCTCGCCGATCTTCTGCTCGACAAGCCCTATTCCAGTTCCGTGAATCAGTACCTGAACGGGAGCAACAGTTTCTATTACCGTGAGACGGCGATCAGCGCTTATGTCTCCGACGATTTCCGCGTCAAGAGCGGCCTGTCGATAACGTCGGGGCTGCGTTGGGAATACTTCGGGCCGTACACGGAAAAATACAACCGGATGGCGGATCTGGATGTCGCGCCGGGTTACACAGGTGTGGCGGTTGTGACGCCCAATTCACTCGGTCCGTACTCCGGTACGTACTACCCGCAGGGGCTTATCCAGCCGAAATATCTGCTCTTCTCTCCGCGTGAGGGAATTGCATGGAAGCCGTGGAAAAATCGCGCACTGGTCATCCGCGCCGGCTTCGGTATTTATTACACGGGTAACGTGTACGGTGTATTCGCCAACCGGCTCGGTCTGGAACCGCCTTTCGTTCGGGCAATCAACACGACCACGAGTCCTGCAAACCCCCTGAGCCTCGAGAATGGCTTTAGCGGTGTGGCATCACAAACTATCACCAATACATACGCCGTCTCTCCGAATTACAAGCCGGCCTACGCACAATCGTGGAATTACTCGATGCAGCAGACCTTTGCCCGCAATTACGTCCTTCAGGTGGGCTATCAGGGAACCAAAGGTACGCATCTGGATGTGCTGCAGAGCCCGAATCGGGCACCACTTGGCGGGTCGTCGCTAACTACCCAGCAGCGTCTGCAAATACAAAACGCCTCTACATTCACTCTGGACCTTTCGGAGGCGAACTCGATTTACAATGCGCTGCAGGTTTCTTTCATGCGACGCATGGCGCAGAACCGATCCTTCAACGCGACTTATGTGCTCTCGAAATCGCTGGATGACTCTTCCACGCTGGGCGCCGGCGTCGTGCAGATTGTCGATAATATCCGCGGCGAGCGAGCCCGTTCGAACAATGACCAGCGGCACCGGTTCACGTTTAATTACTCCGTGCAGTCACCAGTGGGTGCCGACCGTACTTCCTGGCGCTGGCATGCCATCCGCGGCTGGACACTCAATTCCAATCTCAGCGTGATCTCAGGCGCGCCGTTCACGGCCACAGTACCGGGCGACCCCTCGGGCACCGGCATTATCGGCGGTGCGCGTGGCCAGGCCACCGGGCTTCCCGTCACGGGTGGCGATTATTTCAATCTGGCGGCCTTTACCATTCCGCTCTCCGGAACTTACGGCGATGCCGGTCGCAACACCATTCCGGGTATAACAAATTTCTCCATGAACGCGTCCGTCTTCCGTACGTTCAGGTACAAGGAGCGGCACACGATTACGTTCACGATCAACTCAACCAATCCGCTCAACAAAGTGAATGTGACCGGCTTCGGCACGGTGATCGGCTCCATCAATGCGGGTCTGCCCACAACCGCGGCCGGTATGCGAACTGTTAGTGCGCAACTGAGGTTCAACTTCTAATGCGGCGATTGGCTCTGCTCCCCTTTCTGTTTCTGCTGCTACCCCAGGGCAATGCCCAGGACGCGGTTACCTTTACGTCGCAGGCGAATCTCGTCGTAATTGACGTGAGCGTGAAAGACAAGTCGGGCAAGGTGTTGCCGGATCTGAAGAAGGGTGATTTCACCATTCTTGAGGACGGCAAACCGCAACAGCTCTCTGTCTTTGAGTTTCAGAAGCTGGATTCCGATACGCCTCCACCGCCCGTCCCCGCGACGAAAGGTGTGAAGGAAACGCCCTCGGGCGTAGCTACAGTACCCCCCGTGCCAAAGCCTGCAGGCGGTCCGCCGTCGGGGAGGCCAAAAGGGACCATACGGTTCCAGGATCGCCGTCTGGTTGCCATGCTTTTCGATTTCAGTACCATGGGCATTCCCGAACAGGCCCGCGCCCAAAGGTCCGCTATCCAGTTCATTCATGAACAGATGAAGCCGGCAGATGTGGTCACGATCATGACCGCAGGCACCGGACCGCTGAAGATTGACCAGGACTTTACGGACGACAAGGATCGCCTGGAAGAAGTCGTGAAAGGATTTCAGATTGGCGTCGCGAGCGAACTGGCCGCCCTGGGCGATAACGGCGACGACACCACCGGCGACGACACCGGTGCGGCCTTCAACGCTGACGAGACAGAGTTCAACATCTTCAACAACGACCGCAAGCTGGCCACGCTCGAATCCGCTGCCAAGCTGCTCGCGGCATTTCCCGAAAAGAAGGCGCTGATCTACTTCTCGGCCGGTATCGAACAATCCGGCAATGACAACCGTGCGCAACTGGAAAGTGCCGTGAATGCGGCGAAGCGCGCCAACGTGGCGTTCTACCCTATCGACGCCCGTGGTCTTGTGGCAAGTGCTCCTGCCGGAGACGCCAGTTCAGCCGGAGGCCGCGGATCCAGCGCGTTCCAGGGTGCGAACGTTTCCAGCCGGAGCGCCAGCCGCGATAACTCCCAGGAAACACTTTCCACGCTTGCATCTGACACCGGCGGCCGCCTTTTTGTAGACGACAATGATCTCTCCGTTGGCATGCAGAAGGCCCGTGACGACATAAGCAGCTATTACATCCTCGGTTACTACAGCACGAACGGGAAGATGGATGGTAAGTACCGCCGTGTACAAGTGAAGCTGAATAACAAAATCCAGGCGAAGCTCGATTACAAGAGCGGTTATTTCGGCGAGAAGGACTTTAAGAAGTTCAACACTTCCGACAAGGAAGGTCAGCTTGAACAGGCGCTCATGTTAGGCGAGCCCCTGACCGATCTTTCCCTCAGCGGCGAGTTGAACTACTTCAGGCTCGCGCGGGATCGCTACTTCGTTCCGTTCTCCGTGAAGATCCCAGGCGCAGAGATCGCTCTGGCGAAGAGCAAAGGCAAAGCGCAGACGGAATTCGAGTTCATAGGGCAACTGCGCGATGATCATACCAAGCTTGTCGGCATTGTACGGGATGGCATCAAAGTCAAACTTGCCGAGGAGACCGCTGCCCAGTTGGCTTCACATCCCATCGCATATGGCACAGGCTTCACCGTCCCCCCAGGCACTTACACGCTCAAATTTCTCGCCAGGGAAAACGAGACCGGCAAGATGGGGACTTACGAAACAAAGTTCGTGGTTCCGGATCTCGCTCCCGACAAGCCGGATACCTTGAAGGTCAGCTCCGTCATCTGGAGCAGCCAGCGGCAGCCGATCACGGACTCCATCGCGACAGTCGAAAAGAAAAAGATTCTCGAAGCGGATCCGCTGGTCGAAGGCGGCCAGAAACTCGTCCCCAGCATCACGCATGTCTTCCGCAAAGACCAGAATCTCTTTGTGTACATGGAAATCTACGATCCCGGTCTGGATACCAGTCAGAAACCCAGTGTGGCTGCGACGCTCTCGTTCTATCGCGGCAAAACGAAGAGCTTCGAATCGGAGCCTGTGCGATTAGACTCGTTTATCCCCAAACGCGGCCAGACTCTCCCGGTCCGCTTCCAGGCGCCACTCGCGCAACTGGCAACCGGGCGCTATACCTGCCAGATCAATCTGATTGATGAAACCGGACGTAAGTTCGCCTTCCAGCGAACCGATATCGTGGTCTTACCAGCGGCAAAGCCGGCTACCCAACCCGCCGCACCCGTCAAAGCCGCAGCCGAGTAGCTACGTCTGTTTCCACCGCCGCACGGCCGGAGACAGCGACGCGCAAATGGCCACCACCAGAAGTGTCGCCACCCCACCGGCCCACACGCTCCGCACAGCTCCGAACCACGCCGCAGTCCAGCCCGACTCGACGGCTCCCAACTGGTTCGAACAGCTGATGAAGATATTGTTTACGGCCAGCACCCGGCCGCGTAACCGGTCCGGCGTCTTCGTCTGGAGCAACGAATGCCGCAACACCACACTTACGTTATCGAAGGCCCCCGTGAGTATCAGCATCGCCAGCGATAGCATCAAATTCCGCGAAAGACTGAACCCGATCGTCGCAAGCCCGAATCCCGTCACCGCCGCAATCAGCGCCGGACCCGCCCGCCTGATCTTCGGCATGTGCGCCATCGTAACAGCCATCAGCACGGCGCCTGCCGAAGGCGCTGCACGAAGCCATCCCAGCGCAGACGGACCGGCATGAAGAATGTCCACGGCGAAAATCGGCAGCAAAGCGGTAGCGCCGCCAAACAGGACGCCAAAAAGATCCAGTGTTACAGCGGAAAGAATCAACTTGTTATCGCGCACGAACCGCAACCCGTCCAGCACGGAGCCATGCTCCAGCCGTGAGGCCGCCGTCTTCTGCGGAGTGTGCACACGCAGAGCAGCAAAGCAAATGAGGGTCAGCAGAGCGCAGAAACACTGCATTGCATAAACGGTCCGACTACCCGTAACCGCCAGCAGCAGCCCAGCCAGCGCCGGACCGCTCACATTCGCGATTTCCTGCGCGCTGCTGTTCCACGTAATCGCGTTCCCCAGCAAATCCATCGGAACAATTTGCGGAAGAATCGCGCCTCGCGCCGGACCCTGAAAGGTCCGCGCCACTGCAGTCAGAAAAAGGCAGCTGTAAATCAGAGGAACGGAGTGAGAGCTGAAGGCAAGCAGAAGGGACACAGCCAAATACATCACCTGCGTCACCACCATAATTCCGCGCCGGTCATGCCGGTCAGCAAAATGCCCGGCCAGCAGCGACAGAAGCACAAATGGTGCCACCTGCACCAGCCCGACATTTCCCAGCACCAGGGCTGACCGGGTTTGCACATACAAATCCCAGCTCACCGCCACGGACAGCATCTGCAGTCCGAAGTTCGAGAGAAATGCGCCCGTCACCAGCAACCGGTAATCGCGCAGGCGGAACGATGAATATGCGTCCAACCTAAAGGTTCGCGCACCGCCCTGTTTCGCGGTGCCTGCCCACCCCGTGCTTCGCCGACTAACTGTTCCGACCGCTCACCGGGCCAATCACCAGCGGTGCGGAGGAATCGTACTTGTCCACTTTCAGCGACACGCGGTCCTTACCCATGAAGTGGAAACCTGCAATCAAGGGTCTGCGCTTGCCGTCGACCACCTGATACACGGACGGTTTGTAACGCCAGATAGAACCGTCTGCACGGGTAATTATCAGCATTCCCACATCCCCGAACGTGATTTTCTGCGCGCCTGCAAAATGAAGCTCCACGGTGCCGGGATCGGTGCCCGCTTGCACCACCAGATCTTTCAGACCGCTCCTGCCACCGCGTTCTACGAGCGAAATCCCCGGAGTTCTAAATCCCGAATTCGTGGTGGTGACGTCAGCAGCCACTGCATTCGCGCCGATCGCCAGTGCCAGAACTGCCGAAGCAGTTGCCGTTGTGAAAATCTTCATGTTCCCGTCTCCTGTCGCCGGCATCATGGCCGGCTCTGTCCATACACGCGCAGCTTTCCGAAAAAGGGGCTCAGAAATTTTCTCGTATTTAGCACGCTTGCGATAATAGGCCGGAATGAAGGAAGAAGTACCGGGGCAGGAGGTGACCGCCCTGCTGGTCAACTGGAGCAACGGCGACCAGCACGCGCTGGAAGAACTGATGCCGCTGGTCTATAACGAATTGCGCCGTCTCGCCGGTTCGCATTTGCGCCGCGAGCGCTCTGACCATACGCTCCAGAGCACCGCCCTCGTACACGAAGCCTTTCTGCGTCTGGTCAATCAGCGCGATGTCCACTGGCGGAGCCGCGCTCACTTTTATGGAATCGCGGCCCAGATGATTCGCCGCATTCTGGTCGACCACGCGCGCTCGCAACAGGCAGGCAAGCGGGGCGCGGGTGCGATCAAACTTGAACTCGATGAAGCGATGGCGATCTCTCACCAAAAAGAGGTCGATCTGGTAGGTCTCGACGAAGCTCTGGAACGTCTCGCCGCTCTTGACGAACGTCAGGGCCGAATCGTGGAGTTGCGCTTCTTCGCCGGCCTGTCCGTGGAGGAAACCGCCGAAGTGATGAACCTCTCGCCCGCGACCGTCAAGCGCGAGTGGAGTTCCGCACGTGCCTGGCTATATCGCGAGATACTCAAGGTTTGAGCATGCCCGAAGAAGAAATCATCCCGTACAGCCTGACCGTGGAAGGGCAAAAAATTCTCGAAGGCGCACAAATACTGCGCCGCGCACTGGCCCACCACGCCCGCGCCGAACGGGACGGGGTGAAAGTCATTGGTCCGCCCAAACCAGGCGTCGCCGAAACGGTTGCGTCCATGCTGGCCGCGGGCTTCGACGTGGCCCTCGTCGACGACCTTCTGGATGAGTTTGAGGAAGTCAGCGAGCGCGGTACGCGGGTCTTCGAACTGCACTTCTTCGCCGGCATCCCGGTGCCGAGAATATCCTCGTTGATGCAGGTGCCGCCGCGTGTCACCGAGCGCGACTGGTCAGTGGCCAAAGCCTGGCTTTACGAACATCTTAAGCAGAAATGACTCCGGAGGAATGGGCGCGAATTAAAAGCATCTTTGACGAAGCAGCCGAAATGCCCCTGCTGGAGCGTGAGCTCTTCATCGCTCATGCATGCGCCGGCGATCCCCTCCTGCATGCTGAAGTCACGTCGTTGCTCGGCGCCCTTGATGACGCAGGCGATTTCATCGAAGCTCCCGCACCGGGGCAGGATCGGGCACTGACCACTCTTTCAGCCGACCCCGCCTTCCACACAGGCGCCAGCATCGGCCCCTACCGCATCGTGCAGGTGATCGGCGAAGGCGGCATGGGTATGGTCTATCAGGCCGTTCGCGTCGACGATCTCTATCGCAAACTGGTCGCCCTGAAGGTAGTCCGGCGCGGCCTTTACTCCAGCCTTGCCCTGCGCCGCTTTGAAACCGAACGCCACATCCTGGCCCACCTGGACCACCCGAATATTGCGAAACTTCTGGACGGCGGAACCACCGCGGACGGGCAGCCGTTCTTCGTCATGGACTTCATCGCGGGCACGCCCATTGACGAATATTGCGATCACGAGCGCCTCGTTATCCACAAGCGCCTGCAGCTCTTTCTGACTGTCTGTTCAGCCGTACAGTACGCCCACCAGAACTTCGTGGTGCACCGCGATATTAAGCCACAAAACATTCTGGTGACGTCCGAAGGCGCCATCCGTCTGCTCGATTTCGGCATCGCGAAATTACTGGACCCGGAAGCAGAGAACCCTAACGAAACCATCAGCGTCGTCCAGATGATGACGCCCGAATACGCCAGCCCCGAACAGCTGCTGAACCGGCCTGTAACCACCGCCAGCGATACCTACTCCCTTGGCGTGCTGCTCTATGTAATTCTCACCGGACACAAGCCGTTCGTGTTTAAGTCGAGGTCGGTGCAGGAAATCTGCGACGTCATTCGTGACTCCGAACCGCGCCGTCCGTCTGCTGTGGTGCGCACGGAAGAGACCACCGCGAATGGGCGCGTTCTCACCGAAGCAGGCGTAGCTATCGCACGTGGGCTCACTCGCGGTAAGCTTGCGCGCGAATTGGAAGGGGATCTCGATAACATCCTGCTGATGGCGCTTCGCAGCGAACCCGAGCGCCGCTACACCTCCGTTGAACAGCTCGCCGGCGACATTGAGCGGTATCTGGATGGCCGGCCCGTTCTCGCCCGTGATGACACCTTTGCGTATCGCGCGGGCAAGTTCATGCGCCGTCATCAGGGCGCTGTTCTCGGGGCCAGCCTCGCCGTGTTCCTGCTCATCGCCGGAAGTATCACCACGTCATGGGAAGCGCGCATCGCCATGCGCCAGCGCGAGCGTGCGGAGCGCCGCTTCAATGACGTTCGCCGCGTGGCAAATTATCTGTTATTCGACGTTCATGATGCCATCCGCGACCTGCCCGGCTCCACACCTGCGCGCCGCCTGATCGTCACCAAAGCGCTGGAATTCCTCAACAGCCTCGCGCAGGATTCCGCCGATGACCACGAGCTGCAGCGCGAACTCGCCGCGGCATGGGAACGCGTGGGCGACGTACAAGGACAGACCCGCGCATCTAATCTCGGGGACACCACCGGCGCCCTGACCAGCTATCGCAAAGCCCTGGCCATTCGGGAACGGCTGTCGGCTGAGCCCGAGATTCGCCGCGAACTCATCCCGAACTATTCCAAGCTCAGTGACACCCTCTGGAATTCCGGCGATTCCAGCTCCTCCATGGACTATTCCCGGAAGTTGCTCGCCCTCAGCGAAGCTCTTGCAACCGCATCCGGCGCGACTCGCCAGGATCGCGTCAGGCTGGCTACCAGCTATCTCGATTACGGGTACAAGCAGGGCGTCGTGGTGGGCGATGTGACCAACGGGCTCGCGAACTGCCGAAAGTCTCTTGCGATCTTCAATGAGCTCTCCGCCGCCGATCCGAAAGACCGGAGGCTGTTCCGCGTTCGAAGTATTGCGTATGACAGAACGGCGGAAGTGCTCGAAAAGCAGCTGACCAGCCGTGCGGAAGCCTTGAAGCTAAGGCAATCCGCTCTCGCAATGAAGACGGAACTACTCAACCAGGAGCCTGAAAATACCGATTACCGGCGGCTCGCCGCATGGGCTCACTATGATCTCGCCAACCTGATCAACATGGATGGCCATCCCAATGAGGCGCTCCCGCACTACCGGCTGGCCCTCGACACCTTGCAGAAGCTTTCGGCCAGCGACCCCGAAAGCCTCCAGTTCCGTCAGGATCTCGCGATGGGGCAGCTTGGCGTGGCATCGGCATATCTGAAACTGCATCAGTACCGCGATGCCCGCACGTTGTATAAATTCGGCCTGCCTGCCCTTGTTGAACTGCGCGATACGGGCCATCTGCAACCGGTCCATATAACCAAAATCGCAAACGCCAAACGCGAACTCGCCGACTGCGAGCGCGCTCTCGCCCGGTAGTGGCCTGATACCTGGGAGTTACCGAGCCCCGATTGTAAGGGAGAGGGCCACTTAAAACGGCCGTGCTGACGCGCTCGGAGCGAAACGTGCGCGCGTCATTTGCTCTCACCGAGGCCTCGGATTTCACCACTGGTGAGACTGGTGAGTTGAAAACGTGACAGGCCGCGGTGTTTGCTTTACGCTGAGAAGAAGGGAGTTTTCTTCATGACGACCGTGACAATTGACCTTCCCGACCAACAGGCGGCTACGCTCCGGGCGAAAGCAGCCGCAGCAGGCCTCACACTTGAGGCATGGCTGATGAGACTGGCAGAAGCCGAAGTCCGGACCAGCCGAAAGCAGGGCCGCTACAGCCTTGCCGAACTGATGCAGCAGTGTGACCAGAACGCCCCTCTGTCCGATGAAGACCGTGCATGGATCGATGCGCCGGCCGTAGGACGTGAGGCGCTCTGATTGCAGCGCGGCGATATTTTTCCACGTCGACTTAAATCCAATTAGCGGGCGCGAGCAGGCAAGCTCCCGCTTTGTGTTAATTGTCTCTCCGAAGGCGTTCAACGCCATGGGAACCCCGCTTGTCTGTCCGATCACGCAGGGCGGGAATTTCGCCCGACATACCGGCTTTGCTGTTTCTCTGAACGGAGCCGGGATGCAGACACACGGCGTTGTGTTGTGCAATCAGCCGCGTGTTCTCGACTTACAAGCGCGAAACGCGCGCTTCATCGAGAAAGCGCCTGATTTCATTGTCGATGAAGTACTGGCGAAACTGGCGACACTGATCGAGTAATTTCCGCGCGGACCCGATTCTCCCGCCGACGCAAGCGGCCAAAACCCCAGACGCGTCAAATGCGAACTCCGTCACCACTACCGACGCACTCGCACCGTAGTGATAATCTCGGCTCTGAAAGAGTACTCAAAGAGGAGAACAGGATTTGAAATCTGCACTCGCCGGCTTCGCAACACTGCTCACAATCACTGCGGCCTCACTTCCTGCAGCAACAACCGTGAAGAAATCTGAATTTGGCAAACTGCCGGATGGGACCACCGTCTCCCTCTACACGCTTACCAACGCCAAAGGAATGGAAGCGAAAATCATCACGCGAGGCGGCGTTCTGGTATCACTCAAGACACCGGATCGCAAAGGCGCCATGGCGGACGTCGTTTTAGGCCACGACACACTGGCGGACTACGTCGCAGACCGGAGCACCTACTTCGGCGCACTGATCGGGCGGTACGCAAACCGGATCGGCCACGCCACGTTCACCCTGAACGGCACTGTTTACAAGCTTCCGAAGAACGACGGAGAGAACTCACTCCACGGAGGCAACGAAGGTTTCGATAAGCGCATCTGGTCCGCAAAAGAAGTGCCTGGCGGACTGGAGCTCACTTATCTGAGCAAAGATGGCGAAGAAGGTTATCCCGGTAACCTCACCGCAGTCGTGACCTATAAGCTGTCTGACGACAACCGCCTGCAAATCCACTATACGGCTACAACCGACAAGCCCACCATCATCAACCTGACCAACCACAGCTACTGGAATCTGCGTGCCGAAGGCGACATCCTGAACCACACTGTCATGCTGAACGCCGATCGGTACACACCAGTTGACGCCGGCCTGATCCCCACTGGTGAACTCGCCCCGGTAGCGGGAACGCCATTCGATTTCCGCAAACCGACCACGCCGGGAGCCCGCATCAATCAGCCCGACCCGCAACTGAAACTAGGCAGGGGCTACGACCACAACTGGGTGCTGAACCGCAACGGGAATGGCCTCAGCCTGGCAGCCCGCATCGAAGACCCGGCATCGGGCCGCGTAATGGAAGTCTACACCGATCAGCCCGGTATTCAGTTCTATACAGGCAACTTCCTGAACGGAAGCGTCAAAGGAAAAGGCGGCAAGCCAGCCAATCTGCATAGCGCCTTCTGCTTTGAAACCCAGCATTTCCCTGACAGCCCGAACAAGCCGCAGTTCCCTTCCGTCGTTCTGAAACCCGGCGAAAAGTACGACACCACCACTGAGTTCCGCTTCAGCGCGAAGTAACCCCTACTTCGCCGCCGTAAGTGTTGGCTTCCAGTCGATGACCGACTGTTTCACCCGCGTGGCTTCATCGGCCGGGAGCCGTGAAGCCAAAGCGGCGAGCCGTCGTTCCGCATTCTTCTCGTTCTGCTTTGCTGCCAGCGCAGACCAGAATAATGCATCGGCGGGGCTCGCCGTAACGCCAATGCCGGACGCATACATCGCGCCTACGCGCTCCTGGGCTTCCGCCATTCCCTGCGCCGCAGCCTTCCTGTACAACTCGAAAGCCGCCACATCGTCGCGCTTCACACCCTTACCTTTTTCCGTCAACTGGGCCAGATTGTACTGCGCGCGGGCCAGGCCCTTATCCGCCGCAAGCTTGTAATAACTCGCGGCCATTTTATAATCCTGCTGGACGCCCACTCCATCTTCGTAAAGCAGGCCGATCTGACTTTGCGCCCGTTCATCGCCCTGTGCCGCGGCGGCCTGCAGCCATCGCGACGCTTCCACCAGATTCTGCTGTACTCCCCAACCCTTCGCGTACATCAGGCCCAGATAAAACTCGGCCTGGGCGTTGCCCTTCGCAGCCGCCTGGTGCCACAGCTTCATGGCCTCCGGCACATCGCGAGCAATTCCAAACCCTCTCGCGTACATCAGGCCCAGGTTCGCTATAGCGACAGCGTCCCCGTGTTCGGCCCCCGCGGTGAACTCCTGATACGCAACCGTGAAGTTCCTGCTCTCGAGGGCCTTCACTCCTGCGGCAGTATCGGCAAATGCGGCGGTCGTCGCCGCAACCAGAAAAAGCGAACCCAACCTGCGCGCCATGCACACCTGTTTGAATGCCAGCATGTTTGCTCCCTTATGGAAACGCGAACTGCCTTTACATTCGCTTACAATACTCTCCGCCCCTCCCAAATGCAATCGTTCGTAACATCCGCGAAACGGGTTACTTATCTACCCGAAGACCCGAACCCGCCTTCGCCACGCTGCGACTCGTTCAGATCCCCCTCTTCCCACTCCACTGCTTCATAGCGCGCGATCACCATCTGTGCGATGCGCTCCCCAGGCTCCACCGTAAAGGGTGCCTGCCCCAAATTGTGGACGATCACCTTGATTTCTCCGCGGTAACCGGGGTCGATTGTAGCCGGGCTGTTGGGCAGCGTGATGCCGTACTTCAGAGCGAGCCCGCTGCGGGGGCGGATCTGCGCCTCATATCCCGGAGGTAGTTCAATAGAAATCCCCGTTGGCACCAGTTTCGTCGCTCCAGGCGCAATCGTTACAACTTCCACCGCATGCAAATCCATGCCCGCGTCCTCCTCCGGGCCATGTGCGTACCGCGGAATCAGCGCGTTTTCATGTAGTCTTCGGATTTTAATTTTCAACCCGTTATGATAGCCGTTTGACAAAAAGAGTCATTACTGTCGCACCTATGCCGCCGGAAAAAAGCGCCTACGCGCTCGCCCGGTACAGCCGCTCCGCCGACTCGATCCGGCAGTCCATCGATTGGGTGCGGTCCCACAATTCCCAACAATTCCTCGAAAGCTATTACTTCCAGTACGGCCACCAGTCCATCGCCGATCTCGGCCACACCGTGCTTTGCTTTGAAGGCGTCAGCGAACTGGCCGCCAGCGAAATCGAAGACGAAGTGCTGTGGGATGGCCAGGCAAAATCCTCGCGTTACCAGGATTTTTCGAAGAGCGGCTTCATCACGCCTCCCGAGCTCGACGCTGAGGCTTCCATTCGATACCGGGCAGCTGGTGACGCGCTGCTCGCCGCCTATAAAGACGTCCACACCGGCATGGACACCTGCCTTCGTGAGAGGCTGCCCCGCCCGGAGTCGATGAAGCCTGAAGCCTACGGGCGCAATATCGCGGCGCGCGCCTTCGATGTGGCGCGTTATCTCCTCTTTTGGGGCGTACCGACCAATGTAGGCCAGGTTACCAGCATCCGCACCCTCGAAAAGCAGATTCGCCGCCTGCGCGTTTCCGAATTCGCCGAAGTCCGGGAGCTTGGACTGGAGATCGCCGAAGCCTGCGCCGAGACGCCCGAATGCGTCTGGGAAGCTGCACATAACGAACCGCTCGCCCCCACCCTGGCCCGGCACGCCGACCCTGATGAATACCACCGCCAGTCCCACGCTGACCTCTCCTTCTGGGCCGCGCAAAACCTTCGTATCCCGAAGGCCGACGTTCGCCGTGTCGAACTGATCCGTCCCACTGACACCCTGACGGAAATCGCCGCCACGCTTCTCTATCCCGTCTGTGATCACCCGTTCGGGGCGATTTACAAAACCGTGCAGGACTGGAGCACCGCCCGTAAAGTCGAGGTTCTCGATACAGCGGTCAAATCCCGTGGTACCCGTGACGACCTGCTGCGCGGCTTTCGCGGCGGCCAGTATTGCTTCGACATGCTGATCGACATCGGCGCATACCGTGATATGCACCGGCATCGACGCTGCCACCAGTACCGGCAGAGCTACTCCGGTCTGCATGGCTACGATGTGCCCGCTATTCTTCAGGATTCCGGCGCCGAACCCGCCTACCGCGATGCCATGGATGCGGCCCTGAAAGCAATGCAGGAAATACCCGCTCCCGCCCGCCAGTATTTGCTGCCATTCGGCGCCCGCTCCCGCTTTCTGTTCAAAATGGACTTCGCCGAAGTGGAATACATCTCGCGGGTCCGCAGCGGTGTAAAGGGCCACTTCAGCTACCGGGAAATCGCGTGGGAAATGAAGCAGCGTGTGGAAGAGACGGAACCCGAACTGGCCGCGCTGATCATCGCAACGCCTCCGTGGGTGGAAGACCCGCTGAAACGTTAGCCCGAAGCCCGAGGCAACGGAACGTTGCCCGGCCTGTGACTGTACTAAGATCAGAAGCGCATGAACTTGAGGCTGATCGGAGTTGCGTTTGCGGTCACCGCCGGATTAGCTCCGTCGCAGACGGAAACTGCCCTTCGGCAGGCATTTGACGTGGCCTCGATTAAGCCGGGCCACATGGCCCATGCGGGAGGCGAGGGTAGTGGCCGCGAGAGCGTTGCCATCTCTCCAAATGGCGTAACGCTGAACAATGCCAGTTTGAGTTTTTGCCTTCAGTGGGCCTGGAATGTCAGGTTTTACCAGGTTTCCGGACCGGGCGAACTGACCCTGGAGCGGTATGACATTGTCGCTAAAGCCGCGAAGCCATCGGGCAAAGAACAACTCATGACGATGATGCAGGCACTCCTCGCTGATCGTTTCAGTGTGCGGGTTCATCGAGAGACCAGAACCATGCCTGTCTACGAGTTGGTTGCCAGGCCGAAAGCCCCGAAGCTGCGGAAGTCCACGACTGAGCAGAACACTGGCATGAGCGTCGTGAATGGCAGTTTCGTCTTCCACCGTGTAACCATGTCCGAATTCGCTGAACGCCTCAGCGACTTCTCCGCCCTGGACCGTCCCGTTCTCGATAAAACAGGTCTGGAAGGGGTCTTCGACATCACACTGACGTCGGCAGCAATCGCCATGCGTGAG
>JAUZEU010000763.1 GCA_030838885.1 Bryobacterales bacterium
GACTCGCTCCTTCTCGCTGAAGCTTGCCGGCGCCTACCCGTATACAAGTTGTTCTGCGAGCCGAAGCTCATTCCAGGGTGCGCTCCACGCCGGCCGGATCAGGTTGATCCTCGGGACTTTTGGCCGCCACTACGCAGAAAGATCCGCCCGCTCCAGCTTCAATATTCTTCCGCAACCTGTCGAGCCCGTTTTCATTTCCCAGGGTGGCCGCAAGGCCATGGGTGGGTGATCCTCTTCATCAGCGTTCAAATCCTGGCTGGTGCCCCTTTCTTCCTGTTTCATCCCCCGTTTGTCGGCCCCGCCGATGGGCGATCACGCCTTTCGAAAATAAATTTACTATTTCTAATGCTATAAAAACAAAAACAAATCCCCCAACCAGCCCCGGCCTGAATTCCTGTCTCCATCTTCCGCACCCCCCATACTCAGACCAGGATGCGAACTGAAAGACAGCGCGAAGCCGCCCGCCTCAACGGCGCCAAATCGCGCGGCCCCGTCACGCCCGCCGGAAAACTCAAATCCTCAGCCAACAGCCGGCGACACGGCCTCTACTCCAAGGGCGGCTCCCCGGAAAACAATGCTCTCATCCAGCATCTCCACCTTGCCCTGCACGAAAGCCCGGTGCCAGTCCTTCCCCCAAACCCCACTCTCGACGAAACCGAAACCTATCTCGCGGCCAGGCAGCGCTGGGCGCACGGGCAACTCCGCGTCGTGATCGCGTTCGAAGCCCGCCTGTACGCCGACGAAATCCAGCGCCAGCGCCTCGCAACTCCGAACGCCGACGTCAGCATTCTCCACCTGCACGGTTTCAAACGCCTGCATGAACAAACCCGGATGCCATCTCTCATCAACCGCCTCGAGTCCTTGCTGTCCAGGCAATGGGAGCAGTCCATCCGCACCCGCATGTCATTCCGCGCTCGCCGCGCCAAAGCCTGCTGCGCTGAGGAGATCCTGGGAAAAAATAAACGCTCGGAACGAACCCGGCAAGCACGGGAAACACACACGGGCACGCCGGCCCGCGCGTTTACCGCAATCCGGAAAAGAGCCCCCGAAAAGCGCGGCGATCAGCATATTAACAGTCGTGCCGGCGCCACGCTCGGACATCCTCCAGGGCGCCATCAGGCTGCTAGTTCTGAAAACGCCCGCCCCCCGGGCTGGTCCACGGCTCTTCATCACTCAGCCTCCGTACTGCGCGCCTCATCACAATCGGGCCTGTAGTCCTATCACCGCGCAGTTTTTGGTGGGCGGCCTTCGCCGACCTGTTGAGGTCTGCGCCGTGACCTGGTGAACTGTAACCCGCCGGAACTGGACAAACGCCGCTCCCGGCCTCTACTATCGGCTTATGACACCCGTCGACAAAGGCAACACGCAGGATCAGGAGCAACTGGAACAGGAACTTGGCGAAGAACTGGAAGAGCAACTCGAGGGGCAGGACTTCGAGGATTATGAGGTCGCCAGCTCAGCGGATCTGGCCGACGCCATAACGCAAATCACGGAACGGGTTCTCGATACCATCGAGGGCGCATCGGCAGCGCGCGTGGGGTTTTTCTTCCCCAACGGCATTGATGTGATTGAGGTCAGCGTCGATATAGCCGGGGTCAAAGCCTCGGTGAAGATTGCCGGCCCCAAAGCGGCGTAAACTTCTAATCTAATCGGAAGCTGAGTTATTGAACCGCAATAGTCACGCCGGATTGAGCTGAAATCCCATTTACCAGTACGTTGACCGGAACCGAGTTGCCCGGGGCGGTTCCGGTCGGGATTTGCACATTGACCTGAGTCAGCCCGGCGACTGCGGTCGGTGTCGCACCCGCATAGTTCGTCAAAGCCGGCTTTCCGGCAACTGTGACCGTGACAGGCAGAACAGTCATCGGATACGGCGCTGCATTGGCCAGTTTGCCATCCGTACCGCCCGGATTCGTTTGGCCATCGCCCGTGATATAGAGGGAGATGAAGGTGCCAACCCTGGCAGGCTTCGATGCGCTGTTGAGTGAGCCATCGGAGTTGACGGCCGCCGCCTGACCCGAGCCGGTCGCGTCCGCCGTAAAGATACCCGGGGCCGCCGCTGTCACCGGAACTACCGTGGTCGCCGAAGTGTTGCCTTGATAACTGACAGCGATATTCGCTGTCGAAGCATTCACCAGGGAGTAGGGTGCAATCGCTGCGATGAGGTTGGATGACGCGTAGATCAGTGGCGCCGCAACGCCGTTGAAAAAGACCTGAGTTCCTGCGATCTGTGTACCGATGCTCCCGTTCGACACGGTGAACAATGTCAGCGTTGCCGGGCCGATGCCCGCGCCATAAAGAGTGACGATCTCGCCCGGAGCCACGGGGCCCTGTACGCTCGAAGCGGAGTTGGCGACTGCGCCGACTGAGAATGGGACCTGCTTCAGCTGTCGGATGATCTGATTATTGCTGTCCGCCAGATATAGGTTGCCCGAAGCATCCAGTGCCAGGCCGGCCGGATGATCGAGTTGGGCCAGAGTTGCCTGTCCGCCGTCGCCGGAGTAGCCCGTCTGTCCGGTACCCGCAATGACCAGGATCGTGCCCGAAGGCAGCACCTTTCGGACCACCGAATTGATGCTGTCGACGAAGTAGAGGTTGCCCGCCGCATCCACCGCAAGGCTCTGCGGCGTAACACCGGATGCGACGGTTTGAATATTTCCATCCGTGGTAACTTTTCGGATACTGGCGCTTCCCACATCGCCGATATAGAGATTGCCTGCGCCGTCGATCGCGAGAGACATTGGCGACGCCAAGGCTGACTTACTCGCTGCGCCGCCATCTCCGGACAGGCCCCAGGCGCCCGTGCCCGCTACCGTCGAAATGGTGCCGCTGGACGCAATCTTCCGGACTGTGGAATTGCCGTAATCCGCCACGTACAGGTTCCCGGAACCGTCAATCGCAAGGCCGGCAGGAAACCACATCGTGGCTTTCGATGCTGCCGCGCCGTCGCCGCCGAAGCCTTGGGAGCCGTTTCCCGCGAACGTGGTAATGACGCCTTTGGTATCGATCTTCCGGATCCGGTTGTTGCTGGTATCCGAGATATACACGTTGCCGGCTGAATCGACTGCGATGCCGTGTACGTCCTTGATGTTCGCCTCGATCGCGGGCCCGTTGTCCCCGGCAAAGCCCGGTGTGCCATTCCCGGCAATAGTCGCGATGTTGCCGGTGGAGAGCGTCACCATCCGTACAGCGTTGGTGTAGAAATCTGAGATGTAGTAATTGCCCTTGCTGTCGACCGCTACCCGCTGGGGCTTGTACAGCTGCGCCACTGTGGCCGAAGCTCCGTCTCCGAAAAAGCCCTGCACCTGCGGAATGCCCGCCACTGTGGAGATCACATACTGCTGCGCCGAAGCGACGCTGGCGGCGAACAGCATGGCCAGCATGAGTCGCGAAGGTTTCTGAAGGCTGTTCATCAAATCTGGTATCCGTGCGGGCAATCAGTAATGATACCAACGTTAGCAAGCCGGGCACCGTTCCCGGAAAGATCGGCAGGCGTTCAAATGCTGCCCTGAATCGTGGGATGCCGGCACCACAGGAGGGCGTCCCAGGCACGGTGGGAGCAATGGCGCACGATAGAATCGGCTCATGAATCGGCGCGCGGTATGCCTCACCCTGCTCTCACTCCCCGCCGCCCGGCTTGCGGCCCAGAATCGCCCGGACGGGTTCAGGGTGTACTCGGACGCGCCGCGCCTGTTCCTGCGTCCTGCCCGCCTGAAGCTGCTCCGCCGCGAACGGGAGCGCCAGTCGCTGCGCTGGGAGCAGTTCGAGAGCCTCTGGGCCGGCAACGCGCCCTTTGCCGAGCCCGGCTGGCCGGCGGCGCTGCGCTACCAGATTGCCCAGGACGAGGCAGCAGGGAAGAAGGCGATAGCGTGGGCCGCCGGTCCGGGCACCGATATCCGACAGATCGCCTTGGTCGCTGACTGGTGCGCGCCGCTCTTCTCAGGCACTGACCAGAGCCGGATCTTCGGCAAGCTCCAGCGGTCGCTTGCTGGTCTGGCGCCGAAAACCCTGGCCGAAGCCCGCAACCGGGTGTTCGCCGCGGTAGCAATCTCCGAGGCGCAGCCGGACCTCGCCGAAAAGGCCCTCGGTGCCGTGTTCGACGGTTTTTGGCTCGGCTTCATCGCGTCGCTTCGGGCGGCTAAAGCACGTGTCCCGAACGCAGACGCCTGCGCCCTGCTGGAACTTCTGCACGCCTTCCGTGACAACGTCGGCTTCGACCTGCGCGACACCTTCCCCGGCTGGTTCAAGGAGTACCCGCTCGTCCATCTGATGGCGCACTATCCTCCCCCGTTTCCCGCCTCAGAGAACGAATACCGCGTTCCGGCCGACACCGAGATCGATAAGCGCGGCCCCGATCTGAACAAGGCGGTCCTGTCCCGCGCCGCAGAGCTGGCGATGGTCGCCTTCGATTCCAACGCCCCCGAAACGCAGCTCCTGCAGGGCTTCCTCATGAATGACCGGTTCGTTATGAGGGGCACCGCCGGCATCGCGTACGAACTCCTTTGGGCAAATCCCTATCAGCCCGGCCTGAGCTACTATCACGTGCCCCTCGCCCAGCACGATGCCATCGGCGGCCAGCTCTTCGTTCGCTCTGCCTGGGAGGACAACGCCTCCTGGATTGGCTTCTTCGATGGACAGCTACAGCTGTTCGCCGATGGCAGCGTCACCCGTGTGGATCCGAAGCTGGCTCATGAGCCGATGGACATCGAAGAGGCAACGATCTTCTTTGCCCGCAACGCGAACAAGTTCCGGGTGCCCCGCCATAAGACCGAGGGAGTCGAAGATCCCGCTGTGGACGTCTTCATCGTCGGTCTGGAGCCCGGACGCCCGTACCACGTCGAGGTAGACAGCGAAGAGATGTCTGAGGAGATCGCCGATCCGGGTGGCATCATATTCCTCCCCGGCGTTCCGGGGGGTGCAGGGGTTCGGTTAGGTCTGAGGCCCACCAGTTGATGACTCCCGTGAATGTAGCGAGCTCGTTGTTCTTCGAATCGCCCCAGAGTATCTTCGTCAGGGTCCACCGGGAGATTCGGCCGCGTACACCGGTGCCTCCTGTCTTGGTGGAGTACAAGCAGTTCGCCAATGCCGACAGCCATGTGCGGCTGGAAGAAGGAGCGATCACGGTCAGGATCACGGATCTGCTGGAAGGTGCGCCGGCTCCCGTCACGGAAGCTCTGGCGCACATACTGCTCGGCAAGCTGTACCGGAATCCGGCGGCCCGCCAGTATGAGCACCGGTATCGGCTGTACCTTAACCGCCGCGATATCCGTAAGCAGATCAGTCTGGTGCGCCAGACACGCGGCCGGAAGGTTCACCTGGGCGCGCAGGGGTCGGTATACAACCTGGAAGAGGTCTTCGAGGAACTGAATGGCCAGTACTTCGGAGGTATGATGGCTCGCCCCGGTCTTGGCTGGAGCCACGTCCGGTCACGCACGCGGTTGGGACACTTTGATCCGTCACACCACATGATTATGATCAGCCGGATCTTCGACGACACTCGGGCACCGCGCCTGGCTCTGGACTATGTCATGTTTCACGAGATGCTGCATCTGCACTACCCCGTGGACCACTCCGGAACGCGAAGGTGTGTCCATACGCCCGAATTCAAGGCACACGAAAAGCTGTTCCCGTACTTCGAAGAGGCTAAAGCGCTGCTGAAGAAGATGTGGTGAAATGGAGGCTCAGAAGCTCTGGTTGAGGAGTCCTGCCAGGCGGTAAGCGGCTTTGGCCAGTTGCTCCCGGACAACCGGCAGGGCAGCGTTGAAGTACTCGTCGCCGATAGTAATGTGCATACCCTCCACCTGACTCCGCTCTAAGTTGCATCCCGCTCTGTCTATCTGTCCATCGGCAGGATTGGCCACCGGCAGCTGCGGCTTCAGTTTCCCGTACGTGACCTGGCTGGCGACTTCATGGCCTTCCCACGCCCATGCCAAAACGTCCGGCTTTGCTTCGCCCCAGTTGGGCCAGCTTGCAGCGAATTCGCGGTCCAGGCCTGCGGCATACTGGTGCTGAAATGACTTGCGGGCGTCCAGATCACGCCCGATCATCCTCTCGTCCCAAATGGCGTGAAGATTCTCCAGCTTTTCATTCGCAAAGAACGTCATGCGGGTGCAGTTTCCCCCCTGGTCGCGATTGTCCGCGTCATGCAGCGGTTGTGAAAGATCTCCGAGGAAATGAATCAGATATCGGAGAGCTTTCGCCCGGTCAGGCGCCGGCTGGTTCTTGTCACGCAGGATGCTCCACTCATAATCGATGGCCGTAGCCAGGCATCCGGGCCGGTCCTTGCCATCCACAGAAGGCCCGATCGCCTCGCACCACTTCATCACGTCCAGCGAGTCGGTCTCAGCTCGGTGAAGTGCAAGCGGAATATCGACAAAGTGCCACGTAAATGTCTTGTCGATGCTTTTCATGTCATCCGCCCACGAAGCGGCATCGGCCATTGGGTCGGCCGGCCGATCCTGGCAGTAGCGTTTCTGATTCGGGTCGAGCGGGTTCTCTTTCAGTAGTTGGTCAACCGCGGCCGATACGGCGGGTGTAAGATGAGCCCGTGCGATCAGCCCAATCATCTGATGCCCCTCGCACCCCCAGCCAAAAGCGGTTCCGGCCATAAGCATCAGGCCGCAGGCGAGTGACGAAAGTTGTCGCATTCGTCACCAATTGTAGCGGGCGTGCCTGCAGAGAAGCGTGCTACCTGAGATGCCGGCGTAAGGTGAAAGCATCCGGCCGGCCATTCTCTGCTTCAAGCTTCTTCCAGTCGTCCTGAACGTAGATGAGTTTCCCGGTGACGTGATTGGATCGCTCTGAAGCAAGAAAAAGAGCGAGTTGAATCTGCTTTTCCGGAGGTATCCCGCCTGTTAGCCGAACTTTCTCGGCGTGCTCGGTTTCTGCCGATCCTGCTCGCGCGCCGGCCTTGAGAATCTCATCGGTCATGCTTGTGTAAACCTGACCCGGGAACATGGAATTGATCTGGACGTTAGCGTCCCGAATCTCTTCCGCAACACACTCGACAAAGCGGGCCACAGCGGCTTTGCTGGCGGAGTAAGCGGCAAAATTGGCACGAGGCGTGGCGGCGCCGGCATCTGAGACCACAATCAGCTTGCCGAAACGGCGTTGGATCATCTGGGGCAGTACGGCACGGCAGGAGTTAAAAACCCCGAGCACATTCGTTTCGAAGACCCCTGTCCAGTCACGAGGCCGGTTCTCGACAAAAGGTCCAACAGGGCCCTGCACCGCCGCATTTGCGATCAGGGCATGTACCCCTCCCCATACCGAGTTCATCTTTTCGACGCCCGCCGCCACCTGTTCGTAGTCGCTCACATCTGCACGTATCCGGAGTGCAGTTCCGCCCGCGTGCTCAATCTCGAGTTTGGTGACGTCGAGTTCGCCCTGGCTCCGCCCTAAAAGTCCGACTCGAAACCCAGCCTGAGCGAAACCAATTGCAAGCCGTTTGCCGATGCCACGTCCGGCGCCGGTGATCAGGATAGTGGCATCCTTCGGGGAACGCAAACCCTTAGTCTATATCGTCGGCACGAGAGCTTCGACCTCTGAGTGGGTTCCGGTGGCCTGCTCAATCCGCAATAAGTCGTCCGGGTTGGACGTATTCCTCCGCAGATACTTCTCGAGTTCCGGCACAGCAAGCGGCGGAGAGAACAGGTTTCCCTGCATGACAGCACATCCGGCCAAGACTAACACCGAACGCTGCGCTTCTGTTTCAACACCCTCGGCCATTACCGCAAGGCCCAGGCCCTTCGCAAGGCCGACCATAGCCTGGACCAGCCGCCGCGCAGCCTCGTCTCTGTCGATGGACTGGACAAAAGAGCGATCCAGTTTGATGGCATCCACGTCCAGCTTGTGCAGGTAGCCGAGGGAGGAATAGCCCGTCCCGAAATCGTCGATCGAAAAGTGAATTCCCAGCGCGCGCAATTCGCGCATCTGGCGCTGCGACTCCTCACCGCCTGACATGAGCATACTTTCCGTCAGCTCCAGTTCCAGTGAGGATGGCGGCACCGCGTGCCTGATCAGGCATTCCTTCAGGTGTCTTGCGAAATCCGGCCGGACCAGTTGCACTGAGGAGGTGTTCACCGCCACGCAGATGCTGCCAAAGCCCCTTTTCTTCCAGTTCGTAATCTGTCGGCACACCTCGTTCAGAATCCAGGCTCCGAGCGGAACAGTCAGACCGGACTCCTCAGCCAGTGGTATGAATTCAATCGGAGAAATCTGCCCAAGCACCGGGTGTTTCAGCCGGGCCGATGCTTCAAGCCCCTTCAGAGACCCATCCGCGCCGATCTTAGGCTGGTAGTGGACGGAGAACCAGCCCTCTCGCAAGGCCACGCGCAGTTCCTGCTGCATCCGAACGCGATCCAGCTTTTCGTTTCGCATACTGAATGACTGCATGCGATCGCGCCCTGCCTCCTTGGCACAGTACATCGCGGCATCTGCTTCCCGTTTCAAATCTTCCGGCTCTACCCCGTCATCGGGGAAAAGCGACAGACCGCCGCTTGCTGTGGCCAGCACGGTACGGCCATCCACAGTCCATGGCTGACGGAGAGCGGCCAGAATGCGATCGGCAATCTCTTCCGCCTCGTGGATGCTGGTCAGTCCCGTAAGGACGATACTGAATTCGTCGCCGCCGATGCGCGCCACGGTGTCGCCGGGACCCACTGAGCGACGCATCCGATCGGCGAACTCGATCAGCAGGAGATCGCCAACCTGGTGACTCATCGTGTCGTTGATTTCTTTGAAGCTGTCGATATCTACCAAAACCACCGCCAGGCGACCCCCCAGAGCCCTGGCCTCTCGCAGACACTCGCTCAGCCGGTCATCGAAAAGCGCCCGGTTTGCCAGGCCTGTGAGGACGTCGTGCTGCGCACGAAACTGCAAATCATCATAGAGACGGCTGTGTTCAATTGCCAGTTGAGTGAGACGCGCTGCGGCTTCAGCCGTGCCTGAGAGCGCTTCCCTCCTGCCGTTTACGCGTTCGGGCGACTCGACGGTATCCAGGATCAGAACCGCACCGAGCGGGGGGTCTGCGGCTGCCGGGGCAGACCAGACTGCGGTTGGAGCAGCAATCGTCCTGCCATTACCGCTTGCGGAGATCTCCAGGATACCGGTGAACACCCCCCATGCGGGTTCCAGTCCAGGTGCCCTGAACGAACATGCACGTTGCCAAACTTCGAACGGAATGGCGTAAGGGCTTTGCAGCGCTGAAAGCCATGAGGCGGGCACTCCGGGCGCCGCGCCCACCCGATAGCTGTCCGCCTGTCTGAGCAGGATGACGCAGTGGCAGTCCGGAATCTCGCTTCGGGCCATTGCAGCGATGGCGTCCAGTACCGAACCCAACGACTGATTGGACACAAGCATTCCCAGGACCCGGTTCTGGGCCTTTTCCCGAAGCCGTTCCCGGTCCAATTCATCGGTGCGCTGGCGAACAGCATCTTCCAGTCCTCGCTCTTTGCGTGCGTGGAGCATTTCCCGCGCTCTGGCTGCAGCGAACTGTAATACTGCCAGGCATCCCATTGCAAACAGCGCGACCCAGAGCAGTTGATGGTAGCCGGGATCGGTGAAGCTTGTTGGCGCGCCAAACATATAGAAGGAGAGTAGAACCCGAACCGCCCGGAGTTGTTCTGCTGTATATATCGGCTTACCAGGGCGAAAACTGTAGATGCTTTTTGCTTTTCATCACCGCGTAAAATAGACCCACATGCTTCGCCCGGCCCTCACACTTTTGGCGCTTGTCAGCCTTGCGCAGGCACAGACAAATCCGGCTGCCGCTGCCGCCGGCCAGTGGCGCAGGACTCACGAGAAAGCTATCGTCTCGGAATTCGTGGAATTCCTCTCCATCCCCAACATCGGCACTGATCGCCCCAACATCCGTCGAAATGCTGAGGCCATCGGGAAAATGCTGCAACAGCGCGGTGTGACCCCGCAGATTGTGGAGTTTCCGGATGCGAATCCCGTGGTATTCGGGGAAATACGTACGCCGGGTGCCAACCGCACAATTCTCGTTTACGCCCACTATGACGGCCAGCCTCTTGATCCAAAAGAATGGGTGACACCCCCATTCGCGCCCGTGTTGCGCAGTCGCTCCATTGAGAAGGATGGCCAGGTGATTCCGCTTGAATCGGCTACATACCCACTTGACCCCGAGTCGCGCCTCTATGCGCGGTCCGCTTCGGACGATAAGGCTCCCATTATGGCCATGATGACCGCCCTTGACTCCATTCGGGCATCGGGAACCCGCCTTCACTCGAACATAAAGTTCGTATTCGAAGGCGAAGAAGAGGGGAGTTCGGCTCATCTGGGGCAGATTCTTGCGGCCCACAAGGCCCTGTTCTCAGCCGATGTCTGGCTGATTTGCGACGGTCCGGTATCGCAGACCCGCCAGCAGCTGGTCGCGTTCGGAGCGCGTGGCGTCACAACCGTCGACATCACTGTATACGGGCCCCGGCGCGAGTTGCACAGCGGCCACTACGGTAACTGGGCGCCCAACCCCGCCATGATGCTTGCACGCCTGCTCACGTCCATGAAGAGCGAGGATGGCCGCGTTCTGGTGGACCATTTCTATGACGGAATTGCCCCGCTCAGTGACACCGAGAAGCGCGCCATCGCCGAAGCACCTGCGCCCGACGCTGAACTGATGAAAGAACTGTGGCTCGGCGCGACAGACGGCGCTCCCAAAAAGCTGATCGAGCTTCTGCAGTTGCTTTCGTTGAATATCCGCGGGATGGCGAGTTCCCGTACCGGCGCACAGGCATCCAACGTGATCCCTTCCACCGCCACAGCCTCCATCGACATGCGGCTTGTCAAAGGGATAGATCGTGACACAACCGTGGCCCGGCTGCTGGAACACATCCGAAAACAGGGCTATTTTGTTATCGGTTCGGAGCCGGCCGCCGAAGTACGTCTGGCGCATCCGAAAGTGGCCCGGGTAACAGGAGGTGGCGGCTACAATGCCGTACGGACCTCAATGGATCTGCCGATTTCGCAGGAAGTGATTCGGGTAGTGGAGAGTGCACGTGGGCCGGTGGTGAAAGTGCCAACGATGGGCGGGAGCGTTCCGCTGGAGATGATCGAAAAAGCGGTGGGCACTCACACCATCACTGTTCCAATAGCGAACCACGACAACAGCCAGCACAGCTTCAACGAAAATATCCGAATGCAGAATCTCTGGGACGGTATCGAACTCATGGCTGCGCTGATCGCTATGTAGCGGCCAGTTACGCCTGCTAAAGATAGTGTCGCTCCGGCAGCTCGCGCAAATTTCGTGCCGCGGCCTCCGCCGTGATGTCACGCTGCGGCATGGCGAGCATCTCATAACCCACCATGAATTTCTTAACTGTGGCAGACCGTAACAACGGCGGGTAGAAGTGCGCGTGAAGGTGGAACGATGGGTAGTCCCGGCCGTCGGTGGGCCGCTGGTGAAAGCCCATCGTATAGGGAAATGACGTCCTGAAAAGATTGTCGTATCGCACCGTGATCCGGTGCAGAACATCCGCGAGTCCCTGACGCTCTTCAGCACTCAGATCGGCGATCGCGGACACCGGCCGCGTACTGATCACCAGGGTTTCAAACGGCCAAACCGCCCAGAACGGGACGAGCACTACGAAGTGATCGTTTGCGCAAACAATGCGATCCGCTTTCTGTTGTTCCATCGCAAGGTAATCGGAAAGGAGCGTTGACGAATGCGCCTGGAAGTACTCGTTCTGCGACGTGAGTTCTTTAGCCAGTTCGTTGGGAATGCTCTTGTTGGCCCAGATCTGACCATGCGGATGAGGATTACTGCTGCCCATCATTTCGCCTCTGTTCTCAAAAATCTGCACCGCATTGATCCGCGGGTCGCCTCCCAGTTCGTTGAACTGTTGCACCCAGACATTTACCACCCGCTCGATTTCGCTGACGGGCATTCTGGCCAGCGTAAGATCGTGTCGCGGGGAGAAGCAGATTACCCGGCAACGGCCCGCTTCGCTTGCCGCAACAAGCAGCCCGCTTTCGTTGCTCTCCCATTCAGGCGTATCCGGCTTCAGAGCGGCGAAGTCATTTTCGAATACGAAGGTTTGGCTGTACGCGGGATTCCTCGCACCTCCCGCGCGCGGGTTGCCGGGGCAGAGATAGCAAGTGGGGTCATAGGTGAGTGCAGCCGGTGCAGACACACTCTCTACCTGCCCCTGCCAGGGCCGCTGTGTGCGCTGCGGCGATACCAGCACCCATTCGCGCGTGAGAGGGTTCAATCGCCGGTGGGGCGCGCTCAGATCCATTAACCTGAATGGTCTCAAATCACAGCGTTCAACCGGTTTACCAGTTGGTGATCGAACCATCCGGGCGGAAGTACGTCTGTGCCCGGTTCGTATCGAACTTTGTCACCTCCAGAATCTGCGTGAGCTTGCCCATATCGAGTTCCACACCCAACCCTGGCCGGTCGTTTGGATAGAGCTTGCCGTCCTTGAAATCCAGACACACGGGCAGATGCGGCAGAGTCTTGCCTGCAAAGCCGTACTCCATCAGCAGCGGCCCTGAGAACGTGCCCAGGGAGTTCACCAGCGCGGCAGTTGCAATGGGTCCTGTAAAGTGCGGCACGATGCCGACAAAGTGCGTCTCACAAATAGCCGCAACCTTCATCATTTCGGTAATACCGCCCACGTTCGGCAGCGTGGCGCGGACGTAGTCGATGTCGTGGTTCTCCACCAGCCGGTTAAAATCCCACCGACTACCCCACTCCTCACCCGCCGCAATTGGCACCTTCACCATCTTCCGTATCTTCGGCAGATCGTCATTGAAGCCTTCGGCACGCACGGGGTCTTCCACGAAGAAAGGCGCAAGGCTTTCGATGAGATCGCAGCCGCGCACTGCATCGGAGAGGTCGAAGCGCTGGTGGAAATCGATACAGAAATCACCGTTCTTGCCCACCCCTTCCCGAGCCTGCACACAGTCTTCGTATAGCTGATTTACCTTTTGCCGCGTGTTGTACGTCGTGTTCGCAGGAGTGTCGGCGGCGCCCATTCGAAACGCGCGGTAACCAGCGGCTACGGTGGCGGCGGCGCGTTCTTTGATACTCATACCTGGCTTGACCCCTGGCACCACACCACCGGTGTTGTAACATTCGCAGAAGTTGCGCGACATTCCGCCCAATACCTGATGCACGGGAAGCTTTAGCACCTTGCCGCGAATGTCCCAAAGCGCCAGATCGAGAGCTCCAAGCGCATCCTGCTTCTCCCGCCCCGGAGGATAGAAGAACGAACGAGACATATCCTGCCAAAGCTGTTCGATATGTTGCGGATCTTTTCCGATCAACCGCCCCGCACACTGCCGCAAGGTGTCGGGAAAGCCGCCTTCACCCACTCCGGTGATGCCTGCGTCGGTCTCAATGGTGACCACCGTATCGGCCTGGTTGAACAGTGGATTTGGCTGGGGCGGCGCATACGCACGCACCCGCGTGATCTTCATTTTCGGAAGCGCCGCCTGCACCAGCGGCAGGCTCGCAAACGCTGAGACCCCCGCCGCAGCCATCGACTTCACAAAAAGTCTTCGATTCATCAAATTTCCTTTAACAGCCAGCGAACGGAGCGGCGCTGCAAGTTGACGTACTCGGGAGCCCACAGAGCATGGATAGTATGGCCCGGTGACGTGAATACAACCCGGCCTTTGCCATAGTCATAAGCCCAGCCGGCCACCGATTTCGTGCCGAGTTTCTGAAAGTCCAGCCCGTCCACGTTTTCCGCTTCGAGCAGCTTGTACTTCGGGTCTTTGTCGTATTCCACGTAATGCTGCTCGTCATTCACCATGAAGTCTCGAATGCCCTGGGTGATGGGGTGCTTCGAGTTCACCACACGGACTTTGAAGGGCCGCAGCGTCGGATGGCCTATGTAAGCGCCACCCTGCACCTCGCGATAGGTCTTCGAGGTGACCGAAACATGGCTGTTGTTGTGCAGTGAGTAGAAACCACCACCCGCATTCACGAACTCTTTGAGCGCAGCGGCCTGATCCTCTTTGATCCAGAACCCGGATTTTGGGGCAGGGAAGTCGGACGGGTTTTCCAGGCCCGCCTCGTAGGCTGTGTACGCGTCCGGGCCCAGATAACCTTCGGGCCAGATCATGCCGTCCCGCAGACAGAGGAAAAGCTGATATTCCCGCAGCATTGCCGCGGAGAGCTTATCGTAAAGGGTCGTGTAATCCACCGTTACGTTTTGCTCGGCGAACATCTTCGTGAGCGCCACGCGAATGTAATCGGACTTATGGTATCGGTCGCCGATCAACGCCAACACCCGCTTCGTATTGCTCTGTTGCCCGAAAGACATCCGGAGCATTCCGGCGCCCAGGCCCACCGCAGCGCCTTTGATGAACGATCTTCTCTGTATCATTTTCAGATCCTCTTCCCTGTC
>JAUZEU010000806.1 GCA_030838885.1 Bryobacterales bacterium
AACAGGCAAGACCGGGCGCTACATCTCTACGGCCTGTAACCCCCCGCCAGCCAAAAGCTATGACCAGGCTTTTCGGGTCTCCGGAAAAGCGCCCCAACGTTTTGGAAGCCACCAACGAGCGGTTCCGGATAGCAGAAGAGGTGTCCGAGCGGGCTTATCTGGTGGATTGGAATGGCAAGGTTGTGTACAAGGTCGATACTGAATCGCACAACGTAAGCGGCATCGCCACCGGCGGAGGCTGCCTCCTGTACGAAAAATCTCCGCCGAGGGTTTCACCAGTACAGCCTCTGCTGCTGATGGCTTCTGAGGACGGCTCGAATAGCTGACTATAAAATCTTGTTCGTCTTCGGTGCATCACACGCCCGGTCCAGCTGCAATACATACGCTGACAAGAAAGCGCTCGCCAAGCTCCCGCGAGCCAGCCTTCTCTCATTCCGGGTGCTGCCATCAGTGAGCCTGATAGCGGCCTCGCAATCTACAGCGTATTGGAGCAATTCCGGGGTTGGTCTTCGGCTTTCGGAACCTCTTTGCCAAGAATGGCGGAGGACAAATCCTCGGGCGGCAGACCAGTCCGAGCAAGTTGACGCGTGGTATTTTCCAGCACTTGTTACTTTCGCCTCGGACGAACTTCACCGAGCAATCTCCTTGTCTCCGCGACGGTAGGTGCGGTAAGGACTCTGTATGAGTCCAGCACCTTCCGTCGAACCGCAGCACGTTGCTCGTTTTGCCAGTTTTCAGGAGCGTGCATCTGGTTCGCGTGTTCGACCTCGTTGCTGACCTCCTGAAGAATGTCATCTTCCAGTGACTTGCAGTTCTTCCCGGTTTCGCAGTACATGTCTGTCCGCTTCATCGTGCCGCTCCTGAATCGCCCCGTCGCATTGTGAGGCTCCTCTGGATGGCCATCCTTATCCATGCCGACTTCCGTATTTTGGTCATAACAAGCTTCGATCATGAGGTCATCTATATCCTGGTCGATTCTCAGCGTAAGGCAATGCGAATGCTTTGTTTTGGCACTCTTTCCAAGTGAAGACTCTGAAGCCGAAACAGACGTTACGCTGGTACGCGTTTCGGCGAAACGCTAGTCGACTCAGTTACTTAGGGCTACGACCGTTCACAAAGCCTTAATCGCTACAAACCGCCCCAGGCGCGAGTCGTGGGCCCTATAAACTTCGCCCGTTCCTCCGGCGCCAACCGCCGAACATACTTCGTATGGACCCACACGAGTTCCGGGAGCAAGATGCATGTGCGAACCCCATTTCACCATCAGGGTTCGGCGGCGCTGACCGCGCCACTCGATTGGGGGCTTTTTCGCTATCCCGCGTCAGAGCGTGCTCATTTGTTCTTCTCTTTGCGTACACTTCGACCGGCTACCCGATTCGTTAGCCGATTGAGCCTTGCAAACGACCTTAGCAGGCGCCTTGACCACCGGAAGTCGTAGGCAACGCGGGCCGGAACCGCCAGTTCAACCTCCGTTCCTTTTAAAGGCCCGCTCCAGAGCTGAAGACGTGCCCCGATAGACTCGGCGCGTTCCCTCATCCCCGCTAACCCCCAGTGTCCTTCGCGACCCCCTTGAAGTACCTCGGCGTTTATTCCGCATCCGTTGTCGCGAACCAGGATGCGAAGTCGCCTGAGCGCAAATTCGAGTTCGACTTCGATACTTTCCGCTGCCGAGTGGCGAAAGGCATTCACCAGCGCCTCGCGACCGATCCGATAGACTTCATCGCGAATCATCGGGTGCAACGGACGTGGCCGGCCTTCCACGATGACTCGGAATTCCGTTTCCCCAGGGATTGCCAGTTCCTGTCGAATCAGTGAAAAGGCCAGCGCCAGGTCGCGAGTGCCGCCAGGGGATGAACGCAGACCCCGAACTGCATTTCGGCCCTCATCGATTACCCGCGACATCATTTGGATAATCCGGCTCAGCGACGCCTTGGCCGGGGATTCCGTTGGCATGCTGTCAACCGCGACGTGGAGTTGCATGGAAGCGCTAAGAAAGCCCTGCAACAGTGTGTCATGCAATTCCTGCGCGATACGTGTGCGCTCTGCGAGTCGCTCGTCGAAGCGCATATTGAGCTGGCGGGCCAGTTGCCGCAGTCTGAAACGGTAGAGCGCCACGATGGTCAATATGCAGGCGAGTAAAGCGCTGATTCGGAACCACCAGGACTGCCAGAACAGCGGGTCCACCTCGAAGGCGATAGCCGCCTCTTTCGGACTCCAGACGCCATCGGGATTGCTGGCCCGAACCCGAAAACGATAGGACCTGGGTGGCAGGTTCGTGTAGACAGCTTCGCGAAGTGCGGTCGGCTCGCTCCACTGGCGATCGTAGCCTTCCAGCGAGTAGCGGAACCGAACGCGATCGGGTACTGAAAGACTGAGCCCGGCATAGAGGAAAGTGAGCCGCCGTGGACTTGGCGGAATTTTGACGGTACCCCGCAGGGTGATGGGGTTTCCATCGGCTGAGATCGCCTGGATGGCTACAAGGGCCGGCGCAGAGGTGCTGGTGAGCCGGGCGGGGTCCACCACCGACACGCCACGATTCATAGAGAACCAGATGCGCCCCAGCGGATCGGCAATTACCGACCGCTGACGCTTCACTCCTTCGACGCCACGCAAGCCGTCCGCAATGCCGTATTCGCGCAGATCTCCATCCGCGAGCGTGCCCCGCAACAGTTGCTCGCGCCTGACCCGCAGCACATGATTTGCAGTCGCCACCCAGAGCCATCCATACTGGTCGCTCGCCATTCCGAGAATTTGTTCGCGCAGAACCGATGGCACTTTGGCGGGCAGGTGAAACCCGCTCGATGTGCGAACTGCGAGGCCCGCTGAAGTTCCCACCCAGAGCAAGCCGGCTGCATCCCGAAGGAGACTATTCACGTTGTCGGCGGGCAGTCCGTCGCGGACCGTGAAGACATGCCATTTGCCCTCGACCAGTGTGCTTAACCCATTTGGCGTCGCAAACCACATGCTGCCGCCGTCTCCTTCCAAAATCGAAGTAACGGTGTTGGAAGCAAGTCCCGCAGCCCTCGTGTACGTAGTGAATTTCCCTCCCGCAAACCTGCTGACACCCCCGCTCAGAGTTCCGGCCCAGACGGTTCCGTCGTTGGCCTGGTAAACCGAGTACACGCTGTTCTCGGTGAGACCATCGGCGCGCGTCCACGTTTCTGCATGGAACGAGCCGTTTGCCAAACGCACGCGTGTGAGGCCGCCGTGTCGCCTGCCCAGCCACAGATCACCGCTTCGGCCGGCGATCGAATAGACGACGTCGTGGTTCAGACCTCCGATGGCCACTCGCCCGCGCTGGCCATCTTTCATCCACCACAGCCCACCGCTGACCGGAGAAAACCATGCGCGGTTTTCCTTATCGACGTAGACGGGGCTGGTGCCATCGGACGGCACTCCTTCCTGGGAGGAATATGTAATGAAAGCGCTGTCGCGCAGGCGCTCAAGGCCCCCCGCGCTTCCTATCCACAAGTTCCCCTCGCGGTCCTCATAAACAGCAGTCACGGCAGCGCCGGGCGCATTCAGCGAAGCCACGCCCTGTATGTTGAATCGCAGTAAACCGCGAGAGTCCGTGCCCACCCATATGTTGCCGTCACGGTCCTTCGTCAGGGTGAGAGCCTGTAAATGATTCAGCGACTGTGGTATGCCGGCCGCCGTGAGCTTGCGGCCGTTCCAGCGAACAACGCCGTCATCAGTACCGACCCAGAGATCGCTCTGCCCATCGGGCAGGAGGCAGTTAATCTTCGAATCCGGCAAGCCCTTTGTCACCGCTGTAGTCTGTCCTCCGCTCAGGCGGAAAAGGCCTGCGTCACGCGTTCCAACCCAGACCT
The DNA here is from genome assembly GCA_030838885.1 of Bryobacterales bacterium. Classification (GTDB taxonomy): domain Bacteria; phylum Acidobacteriota; class Terriglobia; order Bryobacterales; family Bryobacteraceae; genus BOG-234. Next base: position 3,831 of record JAUZEU010000806.1, read on the forward strand.
CGCCATTCGAAGTCTGGGCGAGCGCAAGTACCGGAGAGCGAGGCAGCGCCTCGGCGGAGGCGAGCATTTCGAATCTGTTCTTGCGCCAGGCGAGCGCCCCCCTTTCCATCATTGAGATGAGGGGGGCGCCCCGATTCTCGAGGGCCATGGCCGTAATATTGGCAGGCGGCATATCGAGTCGGGCAACAGGCCTGTCAAAAACTCCGTCGTGATATCGAAGAAGAGTCTGTCCCTGTAAACGGACCCACAGATTACCTTCTTTATCCGCGATGAGACCCAGGACCGAGGTGATTGTGAAGTTTGAAGAGTCGTCCCGAACAAGCCGAAAGTTCACGCCATCGAAACGTACGAGCCCCGCCTCCGTACCTATCCACAGATAACCGTCCGTTGTTTGAGCGATCGCATAGACTGGTCCTCGTGGAAACCCCTGCTCGGTTCCCCAGCGGTCATGAATGTACTGTGACATTGCCCGATTTGGATCGATGGCGAATGCTGGCCGCAAAAAGAGCACACCCAGGATAATGGCCAGGCTAGGACCGCGCCCCTGGCTCACCGGCCATCGATCACGGAAGGAATTCAAACTTCTCAATCACCACCTCGGACGCATGCCGAAGGGGATTCCTCGTATTGGCGAAAACGTAGTGGTTCAGGTGGACGGTTTCGTTTCCAGGTGAAGGCACCCCGGAACTAAAGACGTGCCTTGACAGCGGGTTGGACGCGATGGTCCGCGACGTCTGGAATGTGACGCGCCCGGGTTCCCACTGGAAGGAGTAGTGCAGGGTGCCGGGCGGCGTTGCGAACCGGACCGTGTTTGCGGGAACGTAGTAAGGCTGCACCACATACTGTGCATTCCTGGTGTTGGAGCCTCCCCAACGGCTGATCTCAATATCCATTTCGAGGGAAGGGCCGGAGTCGTCCCAGGTATTCATCGTGAAAACGCACGCTGGCTCCAGGTGAGAAACGTCGCGCACGACAAATTGATACGATCCATAACCAAGACTGTGCGACAGGCTCACCTCCGCACTGCTCCATCGACCTGGCGCTCCGGATATACGAAGGTGCAGAAAACCTTCCCCGTCTGTCCAGGCATTGGCGGGAGCATACATGTTTGGCGATCCACCGGGGTCGCCGGGGGTCTCGCGAATCAGCCACTCGTAGCCGCTGAAATGGAGAGTCTTGCCTGCCGGGGTCGCCAGCGCACGACCCTCGGCGATTGCCAGAGCGAGAACGGGCCCTCCTTTTGACGGTGAAAGATTGAGTGTCGCGGGCGGACGGTAATCGGCGGTGACCAGCAAAGCCGCGTACGCAGTTCCGGGGTGTGTGGTATTTTTCCAGGTTCCGTCACGTTGAATGGGAGTGAAGGGCTGGGCTTCCAGAGGTTGCACCCACCATACGCCGCTTCGGGCGAACAGAACGATCTGCTGCCCGGGCCGGGCTCCGATCACTCGCCCTTCGATCCGGTCGAGCTTACCGCCACTGCCCTCACCAGTCGCGGGAAGCAGGGTGAATTGTATGGAGGGTTCTGCATTCGCGGACCGGCAGCACGCGTTTAGGACACCGGCGAGACCAGCAACAAACGCATTTCTTCGACTGATGCCGCCGGAAACATCACGCTTCCTGTGCCGCCAGTTGCCAATACCCCCGACGGAAGGTCCGAAACTCCTCATTGCACATATCGGTCACCCGTGTTGCTAACCGTGCGCGCGCACGGCAGACGCCGGGTGGTTCGGGCGAAAAGCGGGCTCACTGCTTTGACGACCATATTATCGCGTTCAGGAGGCGTGCGCGACACGCTGCCGGACTTGTCGCAGCGAACGTTTCCGTATTAGTTTACTGCGTTTCGCAGGCCAGCCGATCATCAAGCCGCGGATCGGGCCAAAATACCCCGGCTACGTAATCGTTCAATAATCCTCTTGGGTGACTAACCGCAAGGGTGACGGCATGGCCGTACGACTAAATCTGTGTGTTTGTTTTTGATAACACTGTTCGGGGAGGAAAAGAGTATACGATCCGGTGACGCTTTTGGCCGCGTGATCGCTTAAGATCAGGATTGCCGTCTGTTGAAAATACCCAAACCACAGCAGGAGTCATCAACCCCCTAAACCGATAAGTGAGGGTGTGCCGGTAGTAGTGATCGTCGGTGCTGGCTTTGACGGTCTCGCGGCCGCCAGGGATCTGCGAAATGCGCCTGTGCGGGTTATCCCGATAGATCGCCCCAATCACCATTCATTTAAAGCCCTGCTTTATCAGGTCGCAACGTCCGTATTGAGGAATGGACAGATTGGCTCTCCCGTCCGTGGGATTCTCCGGAAAAATCGAAACGCAACGGTGATTCTGGGTGGAGTTTGCGGAGTGGATAAAGAGCAGAAGTGCGTCAGAGTAAACTACGCGGACAGGCAAAACCGTACCTGTCCATACGACTACCTGATGCGTTCGACGGGCGCGACACACAACTATTTTTGGGGCACAACTCCTGAGCAGGGTGGGCGCACCGAGGTGGAACTCTCCGCCGCCGGCCACGTTGCCTTTCAGGATCATCGGAAGCGCACTCAGAAGTGGTTCAATAAGTCTGAAAACAGCAGAGAGAAATGAACGAACACAACCGAATCCGAGTGCTGAGTGTCGACGATCATCCCCTCCTTCGCGAGGGAATTGCGGCTGTAATCAACAGCCAACCGGACATGCTGCTGGTTGCACAGGCTTCCAGCGGCACCGAAGCTATTCCGCTATACCGGCAATACAAGCCCGATGTAACGTTGCTGGACCTCAGACTGCCGGACCTGAGCGGAATCGACGTTATCATCGCGATCCGCGCGGATTTCCCACACGCCCGAATCATCATGCTGACCACGTTTGAAGGCGACGTCGAGATTCAGCGGGCGCTGGAGGCGGGTGCTCGCGGCTATCTCCTGAAGAATATGCCTCCCAGCGAATTGGCCGAAGCGATCCGGCAGGTACACGCCGGCAAGAAACGCGTGCCTCCGGAGGTGGCCGCACATCTGGCCGAACACATTAGCGATGAAGACCTGACTCCCCGGGAAATTGAGGTCCTTCGCAAGGTTGGCGGAGGCAACCGCAATAAAGATATCGCCGACCTGCTGTTCATCTCGGAAGAGACCGTCAAGGTTCATCTCAAACACATAATGGATAAACTCGGCGCCAAAGATCGCACGCAGGCCATCGCGATTGCGGTTCGACGCGGGATTATTCAGTTGTAAGGCTACCCAAAAGTGGTAGTAAAAAATTCTATGCCCTGGGGACTCACTGCGTTGCAAAAATCTCCTACGCTGATTACAGGTGCGCTTCAGGTGCGCCGGGAACTACGAGGAGCCCCTGCAACATTTAATTTCCGGATTTCCTGGTGGGTCGGCGGGGTTGGCTTTGCTGTTGCTGCGGGTCGTCTTTGGTTCGTTGCTCCTGGTTCAGGGGGGATTCTATCTCCGCGAACTTGATTCATCGCCTGAAACATTGCTGCTGGGTTTGGCCGCGGTCGCTGTCCGGGGTATGCTGATCGTCGGCTTTTTGATCCCTGTCATGAGCGCTCTGGTGGCCCTGGGTGGAACGGGTGTTGGCTTCTCATTGCTGGCCAACTCGACACCGCCACTGTTCCATGAGGGGCTTCCGGCAATGCTTGCAGGTACCGTACTACTGGCGATAGCGCTGTTGGGTCCCGGTGCGTTTTCCGTCGATGCCCTGGTTTTTGGACGTCGCAAGATCATCATTCCGCCGTCGGTGTCTCCACGACGAGAATAGCTTCAGCCCACATCCGCTCTGTGACACAACACTTTCGGGGTATTAATTCGGGGTATTAATTGGACACACAACAGGAGTATCCAACAATCGGCCTATCCCGTGATGGAAGCAGGACACCGTTTGGAGCTTGCCACGCCGCCCTGCCAACCCCATCGGGCGGATGTCGCCAAGTTGCTGGTCATAAGGTCCGCGCGGGGGCAAGCGACTTTGTCTTCTTTGCACTGCGGTCTGAGCTGGATAGGTAATCCCGGGCCTCAAGGCGGGAACTCCAGTCGATTGCCGTTCAACTCTGCCGCTCACCTTGCTCGTACACGACGCAGTGGCCACTAAGCGCGCCATCGGTCGCGACCATGGTCCGGTGACACTGGTCGGGCACTCCTGTGGCCGCACTGAGATCACCGAGGCGGGCGTTTACGACAAGGTCAGGTCACTCGTCTATCCCGCGCCTTCGCCAACGATCCTGGAACGAGCTACCAGGACCTGGCAAATGGTTACTCTCGCGTCTGGTGTAACCATTACCGACCGCAAAATGGCTCGCGAAGTCACCGATTGGTTCGCCGATACAGAGAACGCGTTGCTGTTCAACGATTCAAGGCGCGTCTACTACTTTCTGCAAACGGAAAGGTACCACCTTCGATTCGGAGTTGCTGTATGTAAGTGCAGTGGCCCATAACATGGTCTCACTCCGAAACACAGCAGCCCTATAAGATCGTTTTGCAGCAGACCAAGCCAAGACTACTCGGGATCTTCTTCGTCGGCACAAGATCCTCCAACAAGAAGACATTAAGACACTGTGGACGTCGATTGCCCTTACAGCACACCCGGTATCCCTCAGTGCATGCATCCGGTGGTTGCGCTGTTAACCAACGGTGTCGAGATGAATGTTCCGGGAATCGCCGGCCTGAAATTCTGTGATGCTGATCGCGAAGCTATCTTCGCCGCGTATCCGCGCACTGTAAAGAAGACATCATCCAGACCTTTTGCGACGGCATCAGGCACAAGCCTGAGACGACATTCTTCAACGTGAAGGCAGATGTGCTGGCGGACAAGGATCCAAAGTTCCAGCGCATGGCCTTCAGTAGTG